>CAMAYA010000019.1 GCA_945862275.1 Legionella genomosp. 1
TGGCAGGCACGTTATCCAATATCCCAGCCACGGGAACATATTGATTCATGACCCAACATTGCCCAGATGCGTTGCTCACCACCTCAAATAATTTTTGTGGGGTAAGACCTAACTGTTCTGCCAGCGTAAATGCCTCGGAGACGGCAATCATAGAGATACCCAATATCATGTTATTGCAAATTTTGGCCGCCTGCCCACTGCCCGCTTGGCCAGTATGAATGATTTTTTTTCCCATGCTGCTGAGAATGGGCATTGCCGCAAGAAAAGCCTCTTCTGATCCGCCGACCATGAACGTCAGCGTAGCGCCCGCGGCACCCTTCACACCGCCTGATACAGGCGCGTCCACTCCACGTATCTCACGGTGGCTTGCGTACTGATGAATGTCACGCGAACTGGCCACATCAATGGATGAACAATCAATGAATAGCGCATGCGGACTAGCGGCGGCAAACAAGCCTTGCTCGCCGAGGCAGACTTGTTTGATCTGTTGGCCGGTTTGTAACATGGTCAAGATAATATCTTGATTATGAGCCGTTGATTGCAGAGTGGGTGCCGCAATCCCACCGGCGGTGGAGAACGACTCCACCGCCGCCGCATTCAGATCAAACCCCGTGACACGATGCCCCGCTTTAATTAAATTGATTGCCATAGGCAACCCCATGTGTCCCAACCCTACAAATCCTATGTTTGCCATGATGTTATTCCTTAACCATGCGTGGGCATAATGAATGCACTTTTACCAGAAGCGGCTTCTGACCATTTGCTGGTGACTGTTTTACGCCGAGTATAAAAATGAAAACTGTCCGTCCCATGCATATTGGTGTCCCCAAAGGCTGAATTTTTCCAGCCGCCAAAGGGGTGGCTCACGATGGGGACAGGAATCGGTATGTTAATACCCACCATACCGACCTGCACACGCGCTGCATATTCTCGGGCAGTAAAACCATCGCGGGTAAAAATGGCCGTGCCATTGCCATATTGATGGCGATTTACCAATAACAGGGCTTCTTCAAAATGGGCAACTCGCATGATCACCAATACTGGGCCAAAAATCTCTTGTTGGTAAATAGACATGGATTCAGTGACATGATCAAACAATGAAGGCCCTACAAAATAACCCTTTGGATAAGTGGGGTGTTGGAATGCACGGCCGTCTATTAATAAATCAGCGCCTTCTAAAATCCCTTGATCGATAGACTGAAGCACGCGTTGCCGATGTGCGCTGCTAATGAGCGGCCCCATATCGCAGCCAGGCACATCACCCGCATCAATTTTTATCTTGTGGATTAAGGGGGTAAGCTGTGCCAGCAGATCGTCAGCTGTTTGTTCTCCAACGGCTACAACCACGGAAATCGCCATGCATCGCTCACCGGCTGATCCAAATGCGGCCCCCACCAAGGCTTGAGCGGCTTGGCTAAAATCAGCGTCTGGCATGATGATGGCATGGTTTTTAGCGCCGCCAAAGGTATGCGCGCGTTTGCCTTCTGCAGTGGCAGTGGTGTATATGGATTTAGCAACCGCCGTGGATGCAACCGCTGTGAATGCCTTGATGTCTGGATGATGCAATAACTGATCAACCGTGGTTTTATTGCCTTGTACACAGTTCACCACCCCCGGCGGCAGGCCCGCATCAGCGAGCAGTTCCATCAAGCGTATTGGGGCAGAGGGGTCTTGTTCAGATGGTTTGAGAATAAACGTGTTGCCACACGCGATGGCTGGAATCATCATCCAAAGGGGTACCATCACAGGAAAATTAAAAGGCGATACGCCTGCACAAACGCCCAATGGCTGGGCGAGAGTATAACAATCGATATGGTTGGAGACATTGCTGGACATACGTCCTTGCAATTGTGTGACGAGACCACAATAAAATTCAACTGCCTCAATCCCACGCGCACTAGACCCTTTGGCATCATCCAAAGTTTTGCCATTTTCTCGCGTGACGATGCGAGCCAAGTCTTCCTGGTGCAGTTCCAATAATTCGCGAAATTTAAATAAGATGTGCGCGCGTTTGGTGGGCGGTGTTTGAGACCACGATAAGCCCGCTTTTTTTGCTGAGGAAATGGCACGCTCACAGGTGGCCATACTCGCAAAATAAACATCGCCGATGGCCTCACCAATAGCCGGGTTATACAACGTATGGGATTGAGGACTGGGCTCCAGCACAGTCTTTCCATCAATATAGTGCGGCGCAAAATAACCCATTTCAAACTCCTTTTACGTGTGGTCTAGCAGATGCTCCAAACCATAATACAGGGTATTGAGCTGTTGTACATGAAGGCAGGCGAGAATTACTCCGGGCATGAAAGAGGAACGATCAATGGTGTCATGAGTAATGCTGAGGGTCTCGCCAATATTGCCAAAAATCACTTGCTGACGTGCAAGAATACCAGGCAAACGCAGGGAATGAATATGCACGCCATGGTGCGCGGCACCCCGGGCGCCTGGCAACAATTCCTTGAGGGGCAATATGGTTTTCGCGCCTAAACGGGCTGATGCAATCAGTTCTGCTGTTTTGATAGCAGTGCCCGAGGGGGCATCTAATTTTTGCGGGTGATGCGCTTCGATGATTTCCACATCAGGTAATAAACGGGCTGCATCCATGGCAAAACGCATCATCAGCACGGCGCTAATGGAGAAATTAGGCACAATGATGCCACCTAAGTGTTTGTCTTCACACCGTTGCCTTAAAACTCGGATTTCCTCTTCGAGTAAACCACTGGTGCCAATAACCGGGTGCGCGCCTTGTTCAATAATGGTTAGTGCATTCGCATACACACTATCAGCCGACGTCAGATCAATGACAATATCGGCTTTCGTTTCAGCAATGGCTTTTTCTAACGAATCACCTCGGCTCAACTCACCCACCAATTGAAATTCAGGATGCGATTGAATGGTTTTGCAAGCCAAAATGCCCATTTTCCCCTGAGCACCATTGACAATCACACGACGTTGCATTTTGGCTCCTGCGGTTTATTTGCGCTTGATCTCAGAGGTGGTTTTTTCCTCATTTTTGTTATGTATTTTAAATGCAGGCAAGGTGGGCACGATTCGGAGTGCCCAAATGCTGGCCGGAATCCACCCAATCAAGGTGGCTTGAAGAATGATCGCAAAAACCGCACCCAGCGGGTTGTCGTCCATGAGTAAGATAACCCAAGGAAACGCAATGGCGACCATTAATAGTAATTTCCGTTTCATATTGCAATCTATATTCATAAGAAATGATTTATAGAGTATATACTCTACTAGAATCACTTGTAAAATGGCAAGAAACGCTGTACATTGTGTGTTCATTTTGAAGAGGGGTTATTTTTTGAGAAAACAGGAGCTGCATCCACGCACAGCCGTGATCAATAAAAAACAAAAAAATCAGTCTAAGAAAGTTCGCCTAGAGGCGCTTTCATGGCTTGCCTTCACTTTTCCTCACGCATTTGACAACACCGTTCGTATTCAGCCGTTGAGTGTAGGAATCATGGTTGATATATTGGCGCATGCAGACAAGGCAGCTGAAGCGGGCATTTCTAACAGCAAGCTACGGGAAGCTGTGGTGTTGTTTACGCGACGAATTGATTATTTAACCTGCTTGAAAGCACGCGAAATGCGCGTTGATTTGAATGGCAATCCTGTCGCGCAAGTGACAGAGACCGAAGCGTCCCTGGCAGCCGCGAAAATCAAAAAACGCGTTGAAAAAAGTGCTAAAAACGCTCGCAAAAACGCCATGAGCCACCCTCCCGTTAGCCAGCGGCCGACGAGCCAGCCGACGTCTCCTCCAGCGGCAACCGATTACTCATCCTATTATCCTGAACGAGCACCGCAGTTTAGTATGCAAAACAGCGCGGTCCCCACTGCTCGCGCAACCCCTGTAACGGTTACGCACAAGCAGTCGCGTCAATACGATCCGGATGCCGTGGCACGTTTAAAAGAAAAGCTAGGGTTGTCACGCGCCCCCGCGGACGTGACTGGGCAGTAGACCATCCTAATTGGCCGCCCTTGCTTCTAAAACAGCAACGGCGGGCAGCGTTCTTCCCTCTAGATACTCAAGAAATGCGCCACCACCCGTAGAAATATAGGATATTTGACCCGTAAGATCATATTGGTCAATGGCCGCCAAGGTGTCGCCGCCGCCGGCAATGCTGAATGCATCGCTATTGGCGATTGCGATCGCAAGCGCCCGCGTACCATAAGAAAACTGGGGAAATTCAAATACCCCGACAGGACCATTCCAAATGATGGTTTTTGCATGCGCCAAAATATCCAGATAACGCGCAACCGTTTCAGGCCCAATGTCCATGATCATGTCGTCTTTGGCCACATTTGTGAGTGATTTATTATACGCCGGACACGTATCACTGAATGATTTCCCGACGACCACATCAGACGGAAGAGGAATCTGGCAACCGGCAATAGCCGCCAATGCGAGGATAGATCGCGCTTCATCCAACAGATTTTTTTCATGCAAAGAAACGCCAATTTCATTGCCCTGCGCTTTCAGAAAAGTATTGGCAATCCCGCCGCCTGGTATGAGCACATCCACCATGCCAACCAATTGTTTCAGCATGGATAATTTAGAAGAAACTTTTGCTCCACCAACAACCGCAACAATGGGTTTTGCGGGGGCTTTTAAAACGTGTAAAAGAGCCGTCAGCTCACGAACAAGCAAGGGACCTGCCGCTGCAATGGGGGCATAGTTCGCCACACCACAGGTGGACGCATGCGCACGATGCGCAGTACCGAAAGCATCCATGACAAAAATATCACAAAGAGAAGCCAACTGCTTTGCCAGCGTGCTGTCGTTCGCTTTTTCACCTACGTTAAAGCGAACATTTTCACAAAGCACCAATTCGCCCGGCGCGATATTGACACCATTCAAATAATTGCTGGTAAAATGCACGGGATATGCCAGGTGGGCTTTCAGGTAGTCAGCCAGCGGGGATAAAGAATACCGCTTCTCAAACACCCCTTCATCAGGACGCCCGAGATGAGACAAGACAATAACGGCTGCTCCCGCTTGCAAGGCCATGCGCAACGTGGGCAAGGCGGCCTGTAGGCGTTGATCGCTTGTAATAATGCCATCAAAAATAGGCACGTTTAAATCTTCGCGAATCAGTACGCGCTTTCCCCGTAGATCAAGATCGCTCATTTTGACAAGATTCATGGTTGTTCCTTAAAGGTTCATCATGTGATTCGCTGTATCGAGCATCCGATTAGAGAAACCCCACTCATTATCATACCAGGCAACCACTTTCACTAAATTGCCCAAGACTTTTGTTTGTGTCGTATCAAACACCGCGGATGCGGGGTAATGGTTAAAGTCGCACGAGACCAGCGGTTCATCATTGATATGCAAGACATCACTCTGTGCACGGCGCATAATATCATTGACCTCGGCCACTGTTGTGGGTCGCATGGCAATGAAGGTTAAATCAATCGCTGACACATTCAATGTGGGCACACGCATAGCGAAACCATCCAGTCTACCAGCCAATTCAGGCAAGACCAAGCCCACAGCAACTGCAGCCCCTGTTTTGGTCGGAATGATGGATTGGGTGGCAGATCGTGCGCGGTGTAGATCGGAATGATTGCCATCCAGTAACATTTGATCTTTGGTGTAAGAATGAACGGTATTCAATAACCCATGTTCGATGCCAATGGCGTCATGCAAAGGCTTCACAACGGGCGCCAGGCAGTTCGTTGTGCAGGATGCATTGGATACAATAATATCGGACGCTTTGAGTATTTGGTGGTTCACACCATACACAATGGTGGCATCCGCATCTTTTCCGGGGGCGGATATCAGCACTTTTTTAGCACCCGCATGAATATGCGCCATGGCATCGAGCCGCTGTGTGAATCGGCCGGTGCATTCAAAGACCAAGTCAATACCCAACTCACCCCAAGGCAGCGCTTCGGGATTCCTATCTGACGTGACGATGATAGAATGGCCATCCACAATCAGGTTCTGGCCATCTACATCAACCTGGCTGTGAAAACGCCCATGTGTGGAGTCATAACGGGTTAAATGAGCCGTGGTACGAATACCAGACAGATCATTGATCGCCACCACATCGAAATCTTGTTGACGCTGGTTTTCAAAAATGGAACGCAAAATGCAACGACCAATGCGACCATACCCATTAATTGCAACACGAACTGTCATACCACCTCTCCGAATTTTTTATGAAGTAATGCATGCAAGGCAGCGACCACATGGGTCACTGTGATCCCAAATGTTTGATAAATGTCTTCTGCCGGAGCTGAAAGACCAAATTGGTCAACCCCTATTACGATCCCATCGAGCCCAACAAACCGATACCAATAGGCACTGGCCGCCGCTTCAATGGCAATGCGCGCACGAATGGCATTGGGCAGCACGTGCTCTTGGTATGCCGCATCTTGTGCTAAAAAACGCTCTGCACAGGGCATTGAAACAACCCGTACATGCAAGCCCTCGGCCGTTGCCTGAAGTGCACTCTCAAGACTTAAATGAACTTCAGAGCCGGTCGCAATGAGAATGGCATCCGGCGTTTGCTCGCAGTCATAGAGGATATAGCCACCCCGTTTAATCAGCGACTCGTCTTCAGGCGCATGGGCTAGTGCCGGCAAGTCTTGCCGCGATAACAGCAAACAGGACGGGCCATTGTGCTGCTCTATCGCTTGTTGCCAAGCCACAGCGGTCTCGATGAGATCAGCCGGTCGCCATACGTGCATATTGGGCGTCATCCGCAACATGGCTGCATGCTCAACAGGTTGATGGGTCGGGCCATCGCCACCTAAACCAATGGAGTCATGCGTATACACAAAGATCACGCGTTGCTTCATGATAGCACTTAAGCGAACCGCGTTACGGGCATAATCTGAAAACACTAAAAAAGTGCCTCCGTAAGGAATAAACCCGCCATGCAGTGCCAAACCGTTCATAATGGCCGACATACCAAACTCGCGCACCCCATAATGGATGTAATTGCCATGGAAATCGTCATGGGACAGAGGGCGACTTCCGGACCAATTGGTGTTGTTAGAACCGGTCAGATCAGCAGACCCTCCCAGCATTTCTGGCAAGATAGCCGCGTAATGTTCCAAACAATGCTGAGAGGCTTTGCGTGTAGGCATGGCCTTCTTGTTTTGTAGGCACTCTGCAATAAATGCGCTTGAATGCATAGGCCATGCATCGGGCAAATCACCATTTATGCGTCGTAAAAATTCATGGTAATCGTCTGAGCGTCGTTGCTGATAGTCATGGCACCGTTGCAAACATTGCTGCTCGTCGTGCTGTCCTTGTTCCACGTGATTCCATGCAGCATAAAGCGCATCTGGAATCACAAAGGCGGGATAGGGCCAATCCAACTGCGTGCGCATCTGTTGAATATCAGTAGCCCCTAAGGGAGAGCCATGGACCTTTTCCGTGCCTGCGAATGCAGAACCGAAGCCAATCGTTGACTTACAGATAATCAGTGTTGGTTTATGGGTTTCATGCAATCCTTGTTGGATGGCGTGCTCAATGGCCACGGCATCATGGCCATCGATTGGGCCCACGACCTGCCAGTGATAAGCCCTGAAGCGTGCAGCGGTGTCGTCGGTAAACCAGGTGTCCACGTTGCCATCAATGGAAATGCCATTGTCATCATAAAAGACGATTAATTTGCCTAAGCCAAGCGTGCCAGCCAATGAACAGGCTTCATGAGAAATCCCTTCCATTAAACAACCATCGCCAACAAACGCATACGTGTGGTGATCAACGAGCGTAGTCTCTTGATCATTGAATTCAGCACCGATGGTTTTTTCAGCAATGGCCATACCGACCGCATTGGCAAGCCCCTGCCCCAGTGGACCTGTTGTTGTTTCCACACCTGGTGTATCGGTGCACTCTGGATGGCCGGGTGTTTTAGAGTGCAATTGCCGGTAGTGTTTGAGATCGTCAATGGTTAAAGCATACCCTGTCAAATGCAACAAGGAATACAGCAGCATGGAGCCATGTCCATTGGATAAAACAAATCGATCACGATTAAACCATTTGGGATTCAAAGGATTGTGTTTTAAAAACTTGGTCCACAAAACAGTCGCAATATCCGCCATGCCCAAGGGCATCCCGGGATGACCTGATTGAGCCTGTTCCACCGCGTCGATGCTTAAAAAGCGAACGGCATACGCTAACATTTTGCCATTTGTCATGCGATTTCTCGTGCTATAAACAAGGGCGCTATTGTCGCTCAGATGGGCTTTTTCAGCAAGGTAGGATTATTTGGCCACCTATTCTTCACAATTCACTCTTTGTGCATTTAATGTTATAATGGTTCATTATTCCCTGGATTAATGAGTGCCCATGGCGATCGTTTTGCAGCGGTTAGAGCGTGTCTTAAAAAACCAAAGTAGCACAACGGGCAATCACGCTTCGCTGGTAAGCTATATCAACGCCCCAGAAAAACGTAATGAAGGCTCCGAAAAGGCCATCTTTACCTTGTTAATAGAAGAGGATGCCTCGTTAGAACTGGAATACAACACGCTTCGCATCCTGTTACAGAATGCATTGAAGGCTTGGAACGCAGAAATAGATATCTTAAAGAAACAGGTATTGCAAGGCGACGCCATTCGTTTGGTACGAGAAGCCCTTCATTTATCCACATTACTTGACCGAAAATATTGCCGCTATATCAATGATAGACCTACTTTACGAAAAGCCACCCTTGAAAACCATCAAGTGCTATACCGGCGCTGGTTGCATGTGGACGATCTACTCTTATACAGCTGTCACAATCGACCGAAAGTAGACATGCCGTACGCCGATGAGATACGCGCTTTTTTTGAACGAACCAATCGCTATCGCCTAGGGGCATTGCGTGCACGTCGCTTGTTCCTTGTCTTGATTCCAATATTAAACAATTTTGAGCGATATGGCTCGTCAATCCTTTGGCTTGATTATTTTATCGCACCACTCCTTTCATACATCAACCTCTTGTTTTTTTTACCTCGATTAACGCTGAATGCCTATACACTCGGTTCGCACTGGATTGAGCATGCGTTGATGAGCCCGGAAGAGAAATCACTGGGGGCAACGTTTCGTTTTAATGCACAATGGGATCGTCTGTGGCCCAATATCACGAATGATATGGCTTGGGCTGCAAACGCTGCGCTGACATTTTTTGTGTTCACAGGCTCGTTACAGCCCTATGGCATTTATTTCGGGCTGGGTTTACAGCTGTATGATTTATTGTCAACCAGTTTGCGCGGGTATCACGAGGCATGCCGTCTCAAGGCATTGGAACAACAATATTGGCAACTGCATGAAAGCAATCCACACGATGCGCAGATAACCGCATATTTACTTCTCTTGCAAAAGCAAATCCACCGCACCCAAGATCTTCTGTTGCTTTCCATGACTAATTTTGTAGTATTGTTTTTGGTCGCGGTTCTCGCGCTCCCATCCATTGCCACGTTGAGTCCATGGATGCCAGTGGTGGGGGCCCTTATGTCCGTTATCATGACGGGTTTCAATTTTTGGGGCCGCGATTATTTAATGCTGACAGGCGCTCATGAGTTGGATGGGATGTTGAACTGTGACGTGCCGGAGAGGGATCTGATGATGCGGCGAAACCTGTCATCGCTGAACGGCAGCTGTTTGTTTTTCGACCAGTCCGGTTTTACTCGTATTCGAAAATGCTCGTCCTCACCTCAGTTAAATGCGTCTCCTGTCACGGTCTCCACAACACTCAGCCATGGGCTATTCCCACTCACCGCGCCCCCAAGGAAAGGTCAAATATTGACCAACGCGTCTCAAGATAATTTTTTTTTTAGCGACATAGATGGCAACCCTAGCACAAGTGTTAGACTGTGACTCTGATTTCAAATCAATGAGGACATCATGCCTGCCGTCTCTTTACCCCTGTTTACTCTAAACCAGGTCACAGGCTTTCCTGACCGACTGGGTGCAATTTTAGCTGCAAATTTACAAAAAATAGCCCACATTTTACATGAAAATACGGTCTTTACTTGGGATAATCTCATGAGGCCATTGGAGGAAATGGAGGATGTGTTAGAGCGATTTTGGTCGCCATTATCGCATCTACATGCCGTGGTGAATTCGCCGGATTTGCGCAACTGCTATGAAGCATGCTTGCCACAATTATCTGCCTATGAAACCGCCATCGGACATAATCAGGCCCTCTATGCGGCCGTGAAATCAGTAGATTTGGCCTCCCTGGATGCCGTTCAACAAAAAATCATTGAAGACACCGTGCGTGATTTTTCACTATCTGGCGTCGCACTAACAAAAGAGCACAAGCAGCGTTTTGAAGCGATTTCTACCCGACTCTCTGATTTATGCAATCAATTTGAAAACAATGTATTGGATTCAGTCCATGCTTATCAATTGCATATCACCGACCGCACCCGTCTAGCAGGGATGCCGGAACATGCCGTGCATAATGCACAGGAATTGGCTCAAGAAAAAGGCTTGCCCGGTTGGATATTGACCCTCGAATTTCCCTGTTATATCGCCGTCGTGACCTATGCCACAGATCGATCGTTACGCGAAGAATTATATCGTGCGTTTGTTACACGCGCCTCCGACCAAGGCCCTTCTGCTGGACAATTTGATAACACGGCCGTGATGAATGAGATGTTGGCGTTGCGGCATGAAAAAGCACAACTGCTCGGATTTAAAAATTATGCCGAGTTATCATTGACCACCAAAATGGCTGACTCTACAGACGAAGTATTGCGGTTTTTGTCCGATTTAAGCCAACGCGCGCGTCCTCAAGCGGGGATAGAGTTTGAACGTTTGCAAGCCTTTGCGAACGAATCCTACCCTGACTTAGTGGTATCCCCCTGGGACATGGCCTATTTATCTGAACAAAAAATGCAAGCGCGTTTTACCATTTCACAGGAGGAACTGCGCCCATACTTCCCTCTTCAAAAAGTGATGGCGGGTATGTTCAGCATTGTGAATACGTTGTATGGCATGAGCTTTGAAAAGGTGGTAAGCGTAGACGTCTGGCACCCTGATGTCACCTGTTACCAGATATTAGACCCTGAGCACGGTACACGTGGTTATATTTATATTGATTTGTTTGCGCGCCCGCATAAACGCGGTGGAGCATGGATGGACTCATGCCAAAGCAGACGTCGCGAAGCCGATGGCACGATTCAATTGCCCATTGCGCTGTTGACGTGTAATTTTGCAAAAGCGATAGGCAAACAAGAGCCTACGTTATCGCATGACGAAGTATTGACCTTGTTTCATGAATTTGGCCATTGTTTGCATCACGTACTGACACAAGTGGATTACTTAGACGTATCGGGTATTCATGGTGTCGAATGGGACGCGGTGGAATTGCCTAGCCAGTTTTTCGAAAATTGGTGCTGGGAAGATCAGGCGCTACAACGGTTAACCGCTCATGTAAATACTGGTGAACCTCTTTCGCCTGCGATATTCAAAAAATTGATTGCGGTGAAAAATTTTCAATCGGCCATGGGCATGATGCGGCAATTGGAGTTTTCGTTGTTTGATTTTCGTA
>CAMAYA010000020.1 GCA_945862275.1 Legionella genomosp. 1
TGCAAAAGCCGTCGGATTTTCATTGAGTGGCTGTGTCATGAGCCTTGACGGGGTCTACGATTGCAAACAAAATCGAAAGATGATCTTCAACGCCAACATGACGCCTAATATCAATGAAAACAAACGCAACCGAAAAGCCAATAAACGAGGCAGAAAGCGATTTTTTAGTGTTTCTATTTTTAAAGAGCGTTTCAGACAATTGAGCGCGTGTTCGCTTGGGAAGATAAGTTCAAACGCTTAATAGTACGATTCGAGCACATTAGCGCGCATCATTATTCGATGAAAACGATCGCTTACACAGTGATAAATTTACGTCATTTTTGTAGGCCGTAAAGCGGCAAAATACTTTCCAGTATTTTAACTGTTCTGGGCAGCGTGGCCTAGAATTTTTTTCGCCTGAAACAAAATTAATTAGATGCAAATAAACACATTCTGTTGAACATCTGTCCACTCTAGTGCCTATGCCCACTCCATATTTTTTTGGGTCACTAATTACGCAATATTTTTTAAATAAATTCCCCATAACTAGCAACGACTTGCTGGTAAATATTGCGGCCGCTCTTGGACAAGAAGTACATATTGAGTTAAGAGCAGCTTAACCCATAATTGGTGCCGAAGGCCGGACTCGAACCGGCACAGCTTTACGCCACCGCCCCCTCAAGACGGCGTGTCTACCAATTCCACCACTTCGGCAAATCGTTATACCAAGCAAGGTATATTTATTTTTTTACACTATCCACTGGAACCGGGATTTTACTTTCCGGAATATGGATTTGTTGAGGAGTAGCGCGTTGTTCCGCCTTTTGGTATTGGCTGGCAACAATCGACGACAGCAATAGGCTGGTCACAAAAAACGTGAGGGCCAGGCCACCTGTCAATTTAAAGAGAAAGCCACCAGACCCTTGGCTGCCGAAAACCGTGTTTGAAGCGCCTGAACCAAAAGCCGCACCGATGTCGGCACCTTTGCCATGTTGAATGAGCACCAAACCAATAACGGCAGTCGCCACCAACACATGAAAAATTAATAACAATTGATACATTTTACAATTTCCACAAATGACCGCGCATCCAAAGATGCACCACCAATCAAACCACCATCCACATCGGGCATCGCAAAAAGCGCCTGCGCATTGTGCTCAGTCACGCTCCCACCATATAAAATCGACAGCTGTTTCGCACTGCCTTCATCCACCTTCGCCACACATTCACGTACAAATGCATGTGCCGCCTGCACGTGTTCAGGCATGGCTGTTTGCCCTGTCCCTATCGCCCACACGGGCTCATAAGCAACAACACAATTTTTAAAAAAGTCAGTGCCTGCACTGGTTACCGCCAGCAATTGCTGTTTTAACACCGACTGTGTTAACCCTTGCTCACGTTCGTCAAGCGTCTCGCCAATACAAAGCACGGGTATCATACCATGATCTTTTACATGGTGGAATTTTTCTGCAACAAATTTTTCATCTTCATGAAAAAGCTTCCGGCGCTCGGAGTGACCCACCAAAACATATTGACACCCATAATCCTGCAACATGGGCGCCGATAGTTCACCGGTATAGGCGCCGGCGTCTTTCGGGTAGACATTTTGTGCACCCCAACCAATAGCGCTGCCCATCAAACGCTCACTGACCCGCGGCAGATAAATAGACGGCGGCAAGACCACGCAATCGACCTCGGATTTCTTAGGCAACAACACCAGCAAATCATGCAACAGTGAAGAGACCTGCTCAAGGCGGCCATTCATTTTCCAATTGCCCATGACGATTTTCTTTCTCATGTGTTCTCCATGACTCACGGTAAATAGGGTTTATTATCCCTACAAACGAAATAAATTGCCATGCCAGTCATTTCCCTTCACACTCTTAAGGTTCTCATCAATCCAAACAAGGTGCAAATCATGAAACAATGGCGATTTGTTTTTTCACTGGGTCTAGCACTCCTGATCCCGAGCGTGGTCTTAGCGGCCCAAACACAAACCTGGTCCAGCTGGGTAGCTGAAGTGCGCAAAGAAGCCTTAGAACAAGGCATCTCTCCCCGCACATTTGATACCGCATTTGCGGATATTCATGAGCCCAGCAAACAAGTGAAGGGCCTCTCCCGGTCACAGCCTGAGCATCGATTAACCTATTCCAAGTATCTTAGTTCTCGTGTCGACGCTTATCGCATCGCCATCGGGCGCAAGCAATATAAAAAATACCAAGCCATTACTGATGAAATAGGCGAGCATTTTGGAGTTGACCCCTGTTTTATCATGTCTTTTTGGGGCATGGAAACGAGCTATGGAAGCTACATGGGGAATTTCCCCGTGATAAAATCACTGGCCACACTGGCATATGATTCCAATCGACCTGCGTTTTTTCGTCAAGAACTATTCTTAGCGCTGCGTATTTTAAATGATGGCCATGTAACCCTAGATCGCTTCAAGGGCGAATGGGCAGGCGCCTCCGGCCAACCGCAATTTTTACCGTCCAGCTGGGTGAAATATGCGGTGGATTATGATGGCGATGGTCACAAAGACATCTGGGATTCAAAACCCGACGTGTTTGCATCCATTGCGAATTACATGAAATTAAACGGCTGGCGTCCAGGAGAGCCTTGGGCTGTTTATGTTAAGTTGCCTGCCCACTTTGACATGGCACTTGAAGGCAAAGCCATCGTGAAGCCTGTGAGTGAGTGGAACGCATTGGGCGTTCGAACTGAACAAGGCCAAGCGCTCCCTTACCCCAATCTGCAAGCCAGCATTGTGCAGCCGAACGGTGGGCCAGTGTTTCTTGCATATCCCAATTATAAAATGATTTTGCGCTATAATAATTCCATTTATTACGCTGGTGCAATTGGTTATTTGGCTGATAAGATTTGTCAGCGCACACCTTAAAGACTACTTTTTTCACCCCCATTCCTGCTAGTGGAGTGGTGGTGAAAACCTACGAAACCCGGTACAATGGGTTTGTTTTTTAGTCCAGAACGAGCCATTCAACATGACATTCATAAAGACGCCTACTCAAATAGAAAAAATGCGAATCGCGGGTCGGTATACAGCCCAGGTACTTGAAGCGCTGAGTGCAATTATCCAGCCTGGTATGACCACCATGGACATTGACACGTTCTGCGAAGATTATATTCGCAATACCTTGCATGCCATACCCGGAAGCAAAGGGCAGTATGGCTATCCGTATTCAGTGAATACATCCCTCAATCATGTCATCTGCCATGGCATGCCTTCTGATAAACAAGTTTTAAAAAACGGCGACATTGTGAATGTCGATATCACGGTTATTCATGAAGGGTATTATGGGGACAGCAGCAAGATGTTTTGTATCGGTCCTGTCGCATCCCACGCACAACGCCTGGTCGATGTGACCCAAGAATGCCTGTATCGCGGCATTCTTGTAGTTAAACCGGGTGCTACATTAGGCGACATTGGGCATGCCATTCAAAGCCATGCGGTGAAAAATAATTACTCGGTCGTTCGTGAGTATTGTGGTCATGGAATTGGACTGAAGATGCACGAAGACCCACAAGTCATGCACTATGGCAAGCCCGGCACAGGCCAGGTGCTTGAAGAAGGCATGACGTTTACGATTGAGCCCATGATAAACCAAGGCCGTGCAGACGTGACGCATCTAAAAAAAGACGGCTGGAGCATCGCGCTCACGAAAGATCGAAAATTATCTGCACAATGGGAGCATACATTGTTGGTTACCTCAACCGGCGTTGATGTGCTCACGTTGAGAGAGGAAGAAACGATCTTCTAAAGCTTTTTCCATTTAAACCGATACTCTAGGTATAACAAGCCTGGAGTTCAAAATGGACAAAATAGCCAAGTTTAACGTAGGTGAGCTAGTCACCCATCTGCGTCAAGGATATAGCGCTGTTGTTGTGGATATCGACCCCTTATTCCAGGCATCTGGTCAGTACAATCCACAAGCCTGTAAACGCGCATTCTCAAAGAATAACCCCTGGTATCGATTGTTAGTAGACGGCAGCAGCCTGGTCACTTATGTGGAAGAGCCTTTATTGGCGCTCGATCCAAATCCACACCCCATTGATCACCCGAAAATACAAGAGTATCTGATTAAACAGCATGGCAATTATTGTAGCAATGCTCGTCGCCATTAAGCGCGCGCTAAAAAAACAAGTACCGCCACAAATCCAATCAACAACAACGCCAATATTCCCATACTAGAAAAACTTTTAGTCAAATTTTCTCGGCTAAACTGTTCAGGTCGCCCTTTAATGCTGCGATAGATAACCCAAACAATCAATGCCGCACCAATCAATCCCAACACTTGGTATAATGTATCCATGCTACGCTCCTAAAATGAAAATGCGTCCGAAAAAAGGTTCTCCAGTAAAACGCCCGCAGTCAACAATGCATCGCGGGTATGATAAACCATGTCAAATGGGCCACTGATAACGATTTGCCAATCATGGATATCATGGGGATGTTGTACAAGCACCCGGGCGGCTAACGTCATGACATGCGGTTCAGACCGATGCGGAAAATATGTAAAATGCTCCACATGTGTTTGCCAGTGCATGGCTTTATTATCCATATATAAATCGCTTTGAGAACGCGCCCCCCAAAACAATTCAAACGGGCGGGGTTCTCCGTCTGCCAATAATTGCTCAATCATTGCCTTGACCGGCGCAAAGCCAGTCCCACCTGCAATGAATAAAATGGGCTTGACTGGATCAAGGCGGCTCACATGGCACTCGCCTAAAGGCAGGCAAATGCTCACCACTCCATGCTGTTTAATGTGTGCAAACAATGGTTGATGATAAGGATTATCACGCGTATGGCGAATATGCAATTCATATTGACGCGAGCCCAACGGCGCATTTGCAATCGAATAACTAAAGGCCTCATTCTCAAACAGCATTTGTAAGTACTGGCCCGCTTGATAATCAATGTATTCATCCGGCTTTAACATCAATTGCAAAATGCTGTCCGTCAGCGGCGTAATGGACTCCACACGCGCCTGAATTATTTTCTCACTCATGGCTTAAGTCCTAACAAAGACCAATAATCGTTGACGCGTTGCAACACGTGATCGTCCATTTTAATCACACGCCCCCATTCTCGTGACGTTTCACCTGCCCATTTGCTGGTGGCATCCAGGCCCATTTTTGAACCCAATCCGGAAACCGGCGAGGCAAAATCCAGGTAATCAATCGGCGTGTTATCCACCATCACCGTATCGCGCAATGGATCCATGCGGGTGGTCATAGCCCAAACCACATCTGGCCAATGGCGGGCGTTGATGTCATCATCGCAAACGATAACGAATTTCGTGTACATAAACTGTCTTAAAAACGACCACACGGCCATCATCACCCGTTTGGCGTGACCTGGGTATTGTTTTTTAATCGTAACGACTGCTAAGCGATATGAACACCCTTCTGGCGGCAAATAAAAATCAACAATTTCGGGGAATTGCTTTTGCAGGATAGGAATAAAAACCTCATTCAAGGCCAGGCCTAGTATCGCCGGTTCATCCGGTGGGCGTCCAGTATAGGTGCTGTGATAAATGGGCTTGTCCCGGTGCGTGATCCGCTCGACAGTAAAAACCGGGAAGGATTGCACTTCATTGTAATAGCCTGTGTGATCGCCAAATGGTCCTTCTGGTGCTTCAACGCCGGGCTCTAGATACCCTTCTAAAATGATTTCAGCACTGGCTGGCACGTGTAAATCCGAACCAATACAGCGCGTCAGTTGAGTTCGCTGGCCACGCAACAATCCAGCAAACGCGTATTCCGAAAGCGAATCGGGAACCGGGGTCACGGCGGCCAACAAGGTCGCCGGATCGGCCCCCAACGTGACCGCGATGGGGAAGCGCTCGCCGGGGTATCTTTCCTGCCAGGCTTGATAATCCAAAGCGCCTCCGCGATGCGAGAGCCAGCGCATGATGAGTTTATTTTTACTTAAAACTTGTTGACGATAAATCCCCATGTTTTCACGCGTTTGATACGGCCCTTTGGTAGTAACCAATCCCCACGTAATCAGAGGTGCGATATCCCCTGGCCAACAGGTTTGTATCGGCAGCTTGGCTAAGTCAACTTGATCCCCCTCCCAAACGTAGGCTTGGCAAGCCGCGTTGCTGACATATTTCGGCGCCATATTCATGGCCTGTTTGAGCAACGGTAATTTACTAAACGCATCCTTCACACCTTTTGGTGGTTCAGGCTCCTTGAGGGCTGCCAGCAACCGCCCAACCTCACGCAGCGCACCAATGGTTTCTTCCCCCATGCCCAAGGCCACGCGTTGTGTTGTACCAAATAAATTCGTGAGCACTGGCGTTTTATAGCCTTCGGGGTGCGTGAATAACAAGGCCGGGCCGCCGGCACGCAGGACACGATCGCTGACCGCCGTCATTTCAAGATAAGGGGACACGGGATAATCTATGCGCTGCAGCAAGTCGCGTGTTTCTAATTGGGCGATAAAATCGCGAAGATCGGCGTATTTCATGAAGGAATCAATGTGCGAGGAGAATATGGGTATTATTACACAATCAAGCTGGAATTGAACGAGTCGCTGATCCTTCTCTCAATACCAATGCTTTTAACCCAGATGCAGTCTCTTATTTTTGAATCTCATCGATATTTCAAAGCCACAAGCATTAGCCTAATTTTGCAATGTCTTCCAACTGGGGTTGCCTGTTCCCCTTTCAAGACGTGAAATATTGCTCTTTTGAGTTCCCAATTTGTTTGCTACCTGCTCTTGAGTCAATTCAGCTTTATTGCGCATTGTAAGCACTGTAAATACCGGCCCGTAGTGATCTGGTTCGAGTTGAAATGTAAGAAATATTCTTACATGATGATCTGGGAGTATGATATGGCGCGTACAATGACGGTAGACTTGGGGAATGAGCTCAGGAGTTATGTAGAGTACCTTGTTCACTCAGGTGATTACAAAACAAACAGTGAAGCATTAAGAGAATCACTTCGATTATTTAGAGAGAAGCAAGCTGATTCAAAATTGGAGAAATTGCGTCATTTGATTGTCGATCTTGAAAGCATCTATCTATATGGCCACAGCGCGTTTGGTTATAAAAAATCAGAAGAGTACATTAGAGACATAGAGGCCGCATTTCAGCAAGTGGCTAATAATCCTGATTGTGCGCGGTATTTCCATCATTAGAGTACTGCATAAGTCCATGGATTACGTGCGGCATTTGTAATCTTAAACATTTCCCGTAATAATCTGAGATCAAATGCCCTGCCAGCGGCTCACCGCTGGCAGGGCCAGTCATCTTATTCCTGACGCTTCATCGCATCAAAAAATTCAGCATTGGTTTTGTGATTTTTCATGCGTTCCAGTAAGAATTCAATCGCATCACACTCATCCATAGACTGCAGAATTTTACGCAATATCCAAGTCCGTTGCAGCTCTTCAGGGCTTAACAACAAATCTTCACGACGCGTGCCTGAACGATTAATATTAATGGCGGGGAATACACGGCGCTCGGAAATGTTCCGGCTCAAGTGAATTTCCATGTTGCCCGTTCCCTTGAATTCTTCATAGATGACTTCATCCATTTTAGAACCCGTGTCCACCATGGCGGTTGCAATAATCGTTAAGCTGCCACCCTCTTCAATATTACGTGCGGCACCATATAAACGTTTTGGCCGTTGCAACGCGTTGGCATCTACCCCGCCTGTCAGGACTTTGCCGGACGATGGAATAACGGTGTTATAGGCACGTGCTAAACGAGTGATAGAATCCAGCAAGATCACCACGTCGCGTTTATGCTCCACCAGACGCTTGGCTTTTTCAATGACCATTTCAGCCACTTGAACGTGGCGCGTAGCCGGTTCATCAAACGTACTGGCCACCACTTCGCCTTTAACAGAACGACGCATTTCGGTGACTTCTTCTGGGCGCTCATCAATCAATAACACAATCAAGAAACAATCAGGGTAATTTTTTTCAATCGAGTGGGCCAGATTTTGCAACATCAATGTCTTGCCCGCTTTCGGAGGCGCCACAATCAATCCACGTTGACCGCGGCCAAATGGCGCTGTCAAATCCACCATACGAGCCGTTAAATCCTCTGTACTGCCATTGCCTTGCTCCATCACCAATCGTCTGGATGCAAATAAAGGAGTTAAGTTTTCAAACAATATTTTGCGTTTCGCATTGTCTGGCGAATCGAAGTTAATTTGGTCTACTTTGAGCAGCGCAAAATAACGTTCGCTGTCTTTCGGCGGTCGAATTTTACCAGAAATGGTGTCGCCCGTGCGCAAACCAAAACGTCTGATTTGACTAGGCGAGACGTAAATATCATCTGGTCCCGCGGTATAAGAACTGTCTGGCGAGCGCAAAAAGCCAAACCCATCGGACAATATTTCCAGCGTGCCACAGCCATAAATATCTTCACCCTTCGAGGCGTGCCCTTTCAGGAGGGCAAAAATGATATCTTGCTTGCGCATATGGGAGGTGTTTTCATCTGGGGCCATATTAACTAAGGTGGCCATGGGTAATTGCTTCAGATCATTAAGATGCATGCTTCTCACTTGATGTGTTGGTTAGATTGAATGGAGTGTTCAGAGTAATGTTCTCAGGATAGTGTTTACGGGAATGATAAATATCGAGATCCTAACTAAGATACTTGCTGCTTAATAGTATTACTAACGGATTGGATTTAAGCAAGAGTACCACATAGAAACGTTAGAATACTATAAATCGCTGATACAAGCAATAGATTAGATCCTTGGGCAGGGCTGCCCCATCAAAAGTAGTATTTATTTAGGCGCGGATGTTAAAATCTTGCACTGAATGGCTCCCTTCTCCTGTTTTGGGAGAAGTAGCCTAGCCGCTCCGCGTCAAGTATCGAAAAATAACTTTTGTGCGCGTATTTAGATCTTTGTGTATAATATTGGCCGATATGTTCGTGTTGTCAAACCCGGATACCCATCCGTGCTGAGTGCCTGAGGAGAAGTGTGGTTACAAGGGTTTTGCGACAGTATCATTCGGGTAGTGCATGCACTTCACAGAACGTTGATATTTTTAATAGGGGCATATCCATCATCACTTCCTAAACTACCTGAGAGCAAAGAAAAGATCCAGGGTTGTTTGTTAGCCGGATTCCGTGTATGTTCCTATTTTTAACATAATTGATCGATGATGACCTTATTCGGCTACCTTTGTGAACGCATTCAACAGAATGGGCCTATGCTATTCTCTGAATTTATGCATCACGCCTTGTATGCACCACTTGCTGGATATTACTCCGCAGGATTGCAGAAATTCGGCCCTGGCGGTGACTTTATTACAGCACCCGAATTAACGCCGCTGTTTGGGCAAACCTTGGCCATGCAATGCCAGCAAATACTAGCCGTGTTGTCCGATCCCATTGTATTTGAATTTGGCGCAGGCTCTGGTCAATTATGCGTTGATTTACTCACTCACTTAGAACAGCTGGATTGCCTGCCGCGTGAGTACCATATCCTGGAAGTCAGTAGCCACCTTCGGCATCGGCAACAGGCCTTGATTGCGCTAAAAATCCCGCATTTGCTGCCGAGGGTCCAATGGTTATCCGCTTGGCCAAAGCAGTCATTTAATGGTGTAGTGATTGCCAATGAGGTATTGGATGCCATGCCTGTTTCGCGGTTTTTACAAACGGCCGCGGGATTGTTTGAGAGTCATATCGCACTAAATGCCCAAGGATTGCTTCACGAAGTCTACACAGCATGCGACAATTCACGATTAAACACCCATGTTCGCGCAGTATTGCCGCGAGATTTGTTTCCCTATCAATCAGAAGCCAATTTATTTATCGACGATTGGTTGCAAGCATGCTATGACATGCTGGAACGTGGCGCCGTCATCTTATTGGACTATGGATTTCCTCAGCATGAGTATTACCACCCAGACCGAAATCAAGGGACCCTCATGTGCCATTATCACCACCGTGCGCACACGAATCCGCTGATTAATCTGGGCGAACAAGACATCACAGCCCACGTCGATTTCACTCATGTGGCAGAAGCAGGTTCCAAGGCAGGATTTCATGTGGCCGGTTTTACGACCCAGGCCTCTTTTTTGCTGGCCAATGGGCTGTTAAACTTGCTGTCAGGCATGACGGATGGGCACGCGCGCATGAAGGCCCAGCAGGCCGTGAAGCAATTGGTTCAGCCGAATGAAATGGGGGAATTATTTAAAGTGATCTCCTTGACGAAGCAACTGGATATGGCGCTAAATGGGTTTCAATTGCAGGACAGACGAGCGAGTTTATAATGTAACGGCACTACTCATTTGATTTTTTAGCTCCACTTTAAATTTCTGAGGATGAGCATCCAATAGTTGAGAGGCTGTTCTTCCATCATGGTTTGCTTGATTCCAAATACTGTGTTTCGCTAGCAATTTTACTTTTGAAACCTCTGACGGGTCATCGCAGAGCTGAGGATTTTTTAAAAGTACCATCAGCGGAGTATCACCATTTTCATTCACTCTGTTTATTCGAGTTATATCAGAACAGCATTGCTTAATGGTTTTAAACCCATCGACGCTCGATTCGGAAACTGCAGCGAATAAGCGCATGCTTATAGGTGTATTTGCACGACTTCGTTCGGTTTTCATGTATTTTTTTAGTCTATCCCTTTCTTCTTCTGAATAACCACCAATTACAATTGATGGATGTTTATGTTGATTTTCAACATTACTGCGGCTTATTAACAAATCTTCTGCTAAAAATTGACCGTTAATAACGGTAATATTTTCAGGTACTTTAACTTCGGCAAACACAGAGGAGGCTGATTTTCCCTTGCCCTTTACCTTTACACCTTTTCCTGTATTGTCTTGTAACTGTAACAACCTATATTGGCCATTAGTCCCTGGTTTACAATCCAATCTCCAGTGATCCTGGCTTAACAGCGTAGTTTCAGCTGCAACATTAATACAGATGCTTTGAAATTGACTAATGTATTCTATAAACTCTGAAAATGTTTGTTCTATTTGCTTGAGCGATAAGTGCATGAGACGTATTAAATGGGATTGCTCTAATTTATAAAAGCCATTACCGTCAAGTTTCTCTAGTCCCTCAGGCCGCTCTATTTCTAAAACAGTATGCCCCAGTTTATATTCCAGGATACCATCGTCGGCTAATTTTTTTTCTCTTTCAGACATTTTTTGACAAGTATCTTTTTGCTGCAGGTCTGTTAACGCAACACTGCATGCTGATTTTTTTTGGTAGTTATCAGAGCAATCCAAGGAAATCATAATGCGTCTTATTTGTTCAAAATCCTGGGCGATGGGAACACAACAAACTAGTTTTTGTGACCCATGGGGAAATTGATGCATTTGGCCTAAAGTATCAGTGCAGCGTGCATAAAGTGCGCCTAAAATTTCAAATGTCCATGTGGGCTTTTCTATTGTCATTTTGGCTGAAAAAATAGGCGTACCTGAACAGCCAGGTTGTGGTGTTGTGCCGTCCTGACAGCGAAAAAGCATAGG
>CAMAYA010000021.1 GCA_945862275.1 Legionella genomosp. 1
TCTCTTGTTCTAAAACACCCTTTGATGAAATGATAGCGCAAAGCTTGCCACTTTTTAATGAGATAGCCACTCACCCGTTCGTCAAGGGGCTCAATGCAGGAACCATGCCCGAAACGGACTTCTTGGCCTTTTTAGTCGCAGATGCAACGCTGTTCTTGCCCCCATTTGCAAGCATCATTCGTTTGATCTCCGAGCGATTTAATCAACCAACTGATTCGTTTTACAGTCTTTATCATGTTGAGCAATTTACTCAACTCGCGCGTAGAATTGACATATCAGCAAAGAACAGACTGGCTTTTTATCATGTCCATCACTCGCAGCATTCTGCCGCCACCCAGGATATTCCCGCTATTTCCTGTTACCTCCATTACATGGCAACAATGGCTAAAGAATCATCTATTCCTCACGCGGTGGCTAGTGTTTCATCGTGTTTATGGTTATACGACCAATTAGACAAACAAATCAATCTGACCAACTGCCCTCCTGATCATATGTACAGTCAATGGCACAATCGGCATAAATTTAAAACAGATGTCATTCCTCTCATTGCATCTACTCCCTCCGTGATAGGAACAGTAAAAACACTGATAAATGGTGTGACTTGTCCTATAGAAAAAGAAAAGAACAATATGGCATATATAACCCCTCTTAAGCATGAGCTGTCTATTTTTAACAGCATCTGCCCAAACGAACCTGTTGCGAAATCTGGAAACTTCCTCTACTGTAAGTAAACGATTGCAAAAAGAGAATACTGATGATGCGCTCCTGTTTACTGATGTGCTTTGTGCTGGCTTTGACGGGCTGCAAAATACCGTTTAGCACACCATCACGCCAAACACCACCCAACGCCAATGGCCCCATGCCCTCATTCACCCGTGTGGCAATAGACGGTGACATCGATGTCACCTTGCATACCGGCTGCGCACGCCCACACGTGCTGCTCAGAGGAGATGCCAAAGATAAATCGGCGGTCCAGATGACTGTTAACCATCGGCTTTTACGCCTTAGCTTGCGCAAAAGTGACCCACATCACGACCGCGTGCATGCCGACATATGCACGCATTATCTGACCCATTGGACCTACCATGGAACGGGGACGGTGGTGGGCAGTAACATCCGCTCCGGCATGCTCGATGCCACCATCGATAATCAAGGCAGCACCGTGCTGCAGGGGCAAATGGCTTTAAGAAATTTAACCATCACAGGCACAGGCTTTACAGAAATCAACGGGATCACAGGGCCGGGCTTAACCATCAAAGTATCTGGAAAACCGCGCGTCCAGCTGGCCGGCGTGATGGATGTGGTTGCATTAAACATGAAAGGCAATGGATGGCTGAGTTTGCATTGGATCAAAAGCAAGTCGCTTAAAATACGGGCCCGCGGGAATGGGTTTGTTCAAATGGCAGGCGTTGTGGATATACTCGACATTGAATTATGGGACAAGGCCCGATTTAACGGCCGTTACTTGCGCGGCGACCATGTGTTTGCAAAAACACACGACTTTGCGGTGGCTGATATTTCTGTGATAAAACGCCAACATACCCTGGCCTTGAATTCGAGCAACATTTATTTCCACAATATCCCAGACCTGAAAGCCGACTTCATGGCCAATGCGGGCGCCGTGTTGGACTTGCGCGAATGGGAACTACCGTTTATGGAAGAGCATACTCGTTATAATCGGTAAACAGAGCTTGAATTTCAAAAACACCGGGGTTATTATACATAATATAATATGTTTATTGGCGTATGTTACATGGATGGGAAAACAATCGTTAAGCTGCTGAGACAGCATGGTTTTGAATGCGTTCGTATCAATGGGAGTCACCATATTATGAGTAATGGAAAAGTGAAACCGTTTCCCGTTCCTGTGCACGGAAAGCATGATATCAAGTTAGGGACGCTCATCAATATTGAAAAAATGTCGGGAGTAAAATTGCGATGAACAATGAAATCACATTAACTTACTATGCAAAAATTACACAGGAAAGTGATGGGTATATCGTTACATTTCGTGATTTATCCAATGTATTTACTGAAGGGGACTCATTGGAAGAGGCTTTGTTTAACGCTCAAGAAGCGTTGGACGGCGTGCTATTAAGCATGATGGAAGAAGACCATGATATTCCGTATCCAAGTAAAGCAAAAACAGACGAGCATCCCATCCCCCTGAGTCCCAATATAGCGGCTCCTATCTTATTGTACTTGCTACGAAAACAGCGCGCGCAAACCATGACCCATGTTGCGAATGCGATGCATGTTCCTTACCAGCAATACCAACGCTTGGAGCATAATTGCAATATGACCCTCAAAAGCTTAAACCGCGCAGCCGCCGCTATGGGTGGCCGCGTTGAAATAAAACTTTATTTGTAGCCATTCACACACGCAACAATCGCCTCAATATCACCATCCAAAGGCAACACATGAGCGGAATGCTCTAACCAATGGGTGGTGACATAGGGCTGATTTTTGAAGCGCTCGGCTACCTGCTTGGAATCAACCACTGCATCAAAACGCCCCAGAAATAGATCCGTCGGGCAATTGGGCGGTACAAAATGGAAGTCTTTTATCAGGGTTAATATTTCAATGATCGTCGTCAATGGCTGTTGGCGGTAAGCCAGCTCGGCAAAGCGGGTTGTGTATAAATTCCCTGCGCGATTACGCAAATGCCTGATGCCTAAACCCTGCAAAACACGGGCGCCCCACAACGTCACGGGCACGTTGATATGCAACGACAGCGAAGGCGCGAGTAAATACAATCGATTGAGCGGATACCGCTGACTTAAATGACACGCGAGCAAGCCCCCAAGCGAAAAGCCTAACACATCCACGGCTTGATAATGCTTGACCAACGCCTCACACGCCTCACTGGCCGCCGCCAACCACTCGATCGAGGTGATATTAGCAAAGCCAGAAATACTGTCCGCGTGCCCCGGCAGTAACGGACACACCACCGCATCATACCCTGTAATGGCCGGACTCATGGCGCGAAACACCGCAGGAGAAGATGAAAAACCATGCAATAACAGCAATGCACGCGCATCGCCCGTGCCGCGAATGTCAAAGGGCGCCAACAAAGGTGCGTCCTCAGAAGAGAACGGCTTAACAGGCTTCCCGCCCGACATGAATTGAAAATCCTGAACCTTCACGTTTGCCCCTGTTATTGAATCCATAAAACGGCGTATTTTTTTAGTCTATAATTAAACTATACACGAATCAACGCAGGAGAAGTTATTATGGCATTCAAACCAAAATCCGAGCCGCATAATCGGACAACAACCAAAGCCGAGAGAGAAGCAATAGAAAGCGCAATAGAAAAAAATAATGCCATACTGAATAAAGAAAAACAACTTCACGCCCTTGAAACGCAGCGGCAGATCAAGTTAATCGAAGAGAACATCCTCTTGTCTATACAAGCCAAAAAAAACGCCATGCAAGAAAAACGGAAAAAAGCAGAAGAAGAAATAAAGAACGGCATGTCGCCCGAAGAAAGAACCCTTGCGCACAGAAAGGAAGAAGCCAAAGCAGCAGCAAATGCAGCCGCGGAAGCGGGAAATGAGGCTAAAAGAGAAATAACAGGCGACCAGAGGGATTTGAATACCGTATATGATGCCCTCACGGAAGGCCTGTCAAAAGAACAGGTAAAACAGGTTCAGGAACAAATGGCGCATAAAAAAGAAAACGTTGCACAGATAGGCGCCGCCGGGAACTTTGATGATATCAATCAATTCAAGTCAGTAAAATCGAGAATTTCCGCGATGGAAAGACTGCATGCAAAGCCGCGAACGAACCCATCGGTTGCCGCAGCCGCGCCAGATGTGGGAGCGGATAACGTCCCTATTCAAAAGCCCATGTCACCGAAATACAGGGCTGATTACATCGAGGCAATCAATGAACCACTCGATAAAATCCCGATTAAACGCCTTGAAGATTTTACTGATGCAGAACACATGCTGGCCAACATGCTCCATTCTGACAAGAACGCGATCATTCCAGAGCAATGGCATGATAGGGCAAAGGATATACAAGAACGCTTAAATTCGCCGGAAGAATATGCTAAACCAGAACACCATGATGAATATAGACAAATAAATAGACAACGAATTGCTGCTAAAATAACTGAATTTAAAACCATGAGTGAATCCGACAAATTAGCCTATATTCAAAACCAACAAACACCCAAACCTGCAGTGACACCAGTAGCCAGTGCGGGCTCTGACTATGAAACGCTGGCTCAAAAACCGCAGGGCTCTCAAGCAGCACCCTCGAGCACGCCAACACCTACGTTAAACATGGCCCCTGCGCCCGACACACGGACGGACCGTGAAAAGCGAGCAGATGCTGCCGAAAAGCGGCAAACTGAATTTAAAACCACGAGTGAATCCGACAAATTAGTCTATATTCAAAACCAACAAACACCCAAACCTTCAGTGACACCAGTAGCCAGTACCGGCTCTGACTATGAAACGCTGGCTCAAAAACCGCAGGGCTCTCAAGCAGCACCCTTGAGCACGCCAAAACCTACGCTAAACATGGCCCCTGCGCCCGACACACGGACGGACCGTGAAAAGCGCGCAGATGCTGCCGAAAAGCGGCAAGAAGAAGCAACAGCCGCAAAAGCCGTAGCACCTCAACCATCCTTGGAGCAACTCATCCAAATGAATCCCCTCCCCTGCACCGAAAATGCGGCGACTTCATCGTCTATTTCCCAACAAGCGCCTATTCACGTAACCCCACCAACAACACCCATGGCACCGTCATCTACACCAACCGCACCGACACCTCTGCCGCTTACCCCAAGAGCACCTAAACCAGCCGGCGCGCGGTAACCATTCAAGATCTTTTTTTTATTTACTACTTAATAAAGAGAAAGCAATACAAAATGCACGTTTTATGCCTATAATTACATTAAAATGAACTCATGTCAGAGAGGCTTATCATGGCAGCGTCCGAAAAATCTGTAAAACTCACCAAAGCACTAGACCTTATTGGTGTCTCACTTAAAGAATGGAACAAAACGCCTGAGGAAAAAAGGGGGGAATTATTTAAATCATCCATGGATAAAACATTGGAACAATTGAAAGAGGCCATGAAAGACCCGAAACTCGATGCTGCAGTGAAAAACGAACATGAAGCCAACATCAGTTTAATTAAAGAAGTATTCGGCAACGAGGACCTCAAAAAAACAGAGGCTGACATTCCTCTTGACCCGATTATGGCGCCACCAGAAAAAAAAGACCTAGGGGGTAAAAGCTGGCAGGATATCATGAACGAGTTCTTAGCTTTACCAACCGACGAAGAGCTTGCCTATTACAAAAAAACACTTGAAACAATTAAAAAAAACGTGGATACGGTAACCGATAGAGACCCCAGGCTCAAAAAATTCAAAGAAGACATCAACGACTTACTTGACCCGACTAAACAGAGGGCAGAGTCTCAAGCCCAGAAAGAGATATATTTTTCTAAATTAAGGGCGATTGATGATGCCCCCAACCTCACGCCTGAACAAAAGAAAACGGCTGAGGAAGCACTTATACGAGAAATTGGTCCCATGGGGCATAAAATAAAAGATGCTGTAATAAAAAATGATATTAGGAAATTAGCCGAGGCGGTTAAGAAAATCAATCCGGAGATGCAACCTGCACCCAACACCACCACGGAACCCAAGTTCCGAATCGAACAACAAGCCGGCTCTGCGGATAAAACATCACACGTAAACGCAAGCACCAATGCCGTTGATGAGCGCGGAACTGAAATCAAACCAGGTCCAGGTCTTGGGGGAAGTGCGTGAGGTGGCAGAACAGGAGGTGGTTAATAATACCCTACCAGTCTCGAAACAAGTCATTCCCGCAAAGCTACCGTGAGGCCCTTCGCGGGACTTGGGATCTAGGCCCGAATGCGCCACCTGATGACGCCCCTCATCCGCTCTGCGGGCCCCCTTCAATTGGAACTAACCGTCTTGTCTAGTGTCCGGTGCATCATGCCGTGGCGTGACCTCTGGTTCCACATAGTCGTGCCCTTTAATTGCAAAATGGATATCCTTTTTTTCGGGCATGATTTTGCCGAGCTCACCCTGCACATAATGCGCAAACCCTTTGGTTTTACTATGCAGCATATCCTTGAATGTTTCTGAATTCATGGTCACCGGTTTGCCTTTTTTATCGTGCTTCACCTCGCCGGCCTCTGTGCGCTCATAAATAACGCCTTCTGAATTGATCATATTGTTCTCAACCAACCATGCATTGAATAATCCATCCATTTCAGCCAACGATTCTCCTTCCAGCACCCCACCTTCGAATGTGAAGTTACGAATATACTCGCCGGCAACACTCACAGCATAGTTCATTACATTCTCTGTGCCTGCCGGTTGGTTTGCAAACAACGAGACCACAGCTTTGGTGTTTTCCGATGCCAAAAATTTATGAAACAGAGCAAAGTCGGTTTCATTCAACGCAAGTCGCTGCGTATCGCCTAACCAAGGACTGACTTTTGTGTTTTCTTGGAACTGCGCATTTTTAACAATCTGAGTTAATTCTTTCATTAACCCATCGTACTCTTTGAGCAAGCCTTCTTTCTTTAAAAAGGAGTGGGCCGCCTTTTCTAAATATTCTATGCTTTCCAGTTGCTTGCCAGCAATCTCTACAAGCTTCCGCCAAGAATCAGCATTGGGCCTAATTTGAACCATGACTCAATCCCTCTATTTCAAATCTGAGAAGAAAACGTTTTTTTCTTCATGTCATCAGACGAAAACTCGTCCACCTGAATGGCATCCCAGCGTGCTTGTTCGACCTCAACTAACGCATCCATGTCCTCCTGCGTCAGCTCACCTTTCGATACTTTTTCAGCCAGCTTCTCTGTTAAATAAATGGATTTAAAACGCTTCAAATCATTTATTTTACCATACCGCTCCGCGTTCGCTATGATCAATTGTACCGCATGTTCCATTTTATCGATCGGTTGTTTCGGATCACCACTTAAATACACCGACTGGACCAGCATCTCCCGAAACGAATTGTTTTTCGTCATCAACTGTGCCAGTTGGTGATCCAGTTTATCACTGGGGTAGCGCATGCTTTGGCCGAATGGGAATGCCGTGACACGCACCAGCAAGCCGATTATTCGCGAGGGGAAATTTTGACAAAATGCAATCATGGATTTTTGCGCATGATAAAAACAATACGTGACCGCCCACTTCGCATGCATGCGTTGATCCGCATCTTCTCCATTCGCTTGAAAATAACGCAATGCCGCCATGGCTAAATAAAGGTACGACATGCCATCGGCAAGACGCGCTGACAATCGCTCTTTGCGTTTTAGATCGCCGCCTAAGTACATCAATGACAAATCAGCAAGCCAAGCAAAGGCATAACTGAGCCGTGCCAAACGCTGGTATTCCCGTTTTAATGCATTCTTCGGTGCTGAAATGAATATCCCGCCGGTCCATGCAGTGCAAACAGCTTTGGCTTTGTTCTGCATGTAATAAAACGCATGCTGCCATATCAATTCTCGAAACGCGGCTTTATTGCCCTGAGTCACGGCATAAAATTCATCGCGCACAAACGGATGGCATGCCATCGAACCCTGTCCAAAAATCAATAGATTCCGAGACATGATATTCGCACCCTCAACCGTCACTGAAATGGGAATGCCTTGGTAATAATTAAAAAGATAATTGCGAGGTCCCACCACCACCGTTCGCCCGCCGTGCACATCCATCGCATCATTGATCACAACACGTGCCAATTCTGTATTAAAATATTTGGCAATCCCAGATGCCACAGACGGTTTTTTACCCTCATTCACGGCGGCCACAGTTAATAACCGATTGGCGCTGACCAAATAAGTCAGCCCTGCAATTTCTGCCAGCTTCTCTTCAATGCCTTCAAATTGCGCGATCTCAAGATTAAACTGCCGTCGAATGCGTGCAAAAGCACCCGTGGTCAAATATGACACGCTAGACGATGCAGCACCCAGCGCCGGTAACGAAATAGACCGGCCGATAGACAAGCATTCAACCAACATTTGCCAACCGTGGCCGGCCTTTTCTTGCCCGCCAATGATGCTGGTGATGGGCACAAAAATATTTTTCCCTCGAATGGTGCCATTCATAAAAGGCTGTTCTGCCGGTAGATGGCGATTGCCAATCTCAAGATTTTCAGCATCATGCGGAATGAGCAAGCATGTTATTCCCTCATCCCCTACCCCATTCAACAAACCGTCAGGGTCTTTTAAAACCACAGCAAGCCCTACCAAGGTTGCCACTGGCGACAAGGTGATCCAACGTTTATCGAGGGTAAGATTGAGCCCCAGTATTTTTTTACCCCCAACCTTTTTTTCCATCACAATGGCTTCTGATTTAATCGACGTGGCATCGCTGCCCGCATCAGGCTCTGTCAACGCAAAACAAGGGATATCAATCCCCTTGGCTAGCCGTGGCAAATAGTGGGCCTTTTGCTCATCGGTGCCATAATGTTGCAACAACTCACCCGGTCCGAGTGAATTAGGAACCATCACCGTAACCGCCGCCACGCCTGATCGGCTGGCAATTTTAAACACCACGTCAGAGTGGGCACGCGCTGAAAACCCTTTCCCACCAAATTCTTTTGCAATCACTAAACCGAAAAAACCGTTGTCCTTGAGATACGTCCAAACCGTTGCAGGCAAATCATGCAACTGACTGATGGTCCATTCATCCAACATCGAGCACAACGTTTGTGTCTCATTATCCAAAAAGGCTTGTTCTTCAACAGTCAATTGCGTGGCAATACCGGCTAATTTTTCCCAATTAGGAGAGCCTGTAAAGATATCTTTCTCCAACCATGTGTCGCCTGCATTCAGGGCTTCTTCTTCTGTTTTGGATAGTTTGGGCATGGATTTGCCGGCGCGCTTAAAAATAAAATCACTGATACCGTTTCGGACGGAAGCGACATGTATCACCAGCACTGCCGAAATAATGAGGCCCCATATCAATGCGCCGAAGAACCAAGGCATGCCAACATAAAAAGTAGCCAAGAGCAAGTATACAGCGCTGCCTACATCCCAAACCAACGGTTTACATGCGCTATACAACACAATTAATGTGAAGACGAGGTATAACAAAAACAATCCCATGGCCATATCAATTCCTTATTCTGCTGCTAATTAAAGTATGAATCATTGAATGTAACGCCAAGATGTCATCTGATTTTGCACCTATAAGACTCTACCATGCATCGTATCATCAAGGAAATGATATAGGCACAGATTTTTGGACGGGGAAAAGGCTTTTTTAAGCGCTATTCTTCTTAATATAAAATGGTGTTAAAATGACAGAGGTTGAAGTGGATATTTAATAATAACGACTGGATGAATAGCTCTTATTTTTCCTTGATTTTGTTCCAGACATCCGGACCCATATTACACATAAGGAGCAATTGCTTGAACCTATTAATTGCAGGTGCCACCGGATTCATTGGGAAAAAATTGGTAACGGCTTTGCAATCAAACCATACCGTTACGGTATTGGGGCGCGATATGGCGAATCTCCATCGCCATTTTACCAAACCGGTCAATACTGTTACTTGGGAAAGCCTGCCTAATTTAGATGCTAGCACGTATGATGCTGTCATCAATCTTTGTGGTTATAACATTGCTGCTTCGCGATGGAGCGACAGTGTTAAAGAACAAATCATTCAATCTCGTGTTAAAACAACATCCGCGTTGGTTGATTGGGCCATCAAACAGGAAGCCAAGCCACATTTTATTTGTGCAAACGCTGTGGGAATCTACGGAATGCAGAACAATGCAGATAATGCCGAGCTGGATGAGGATAGTCCTATTGATTTTGAACATCCTCGTGATTTTATGAGTGAGATAGGCATTCGTTGGCAGCAAGCACTGCAACCCGCAATTGATTATGGCTTGAATGTAACAACCACTCGTTTTGGAGTTGTGATTGGTAACGGTGAAGGTATTCTAAAAAAACTTTCACCCAGTTTTTACATGGGATTTGGTAGTGTCATTGGGGATGGAAATCAGATGATGTCCTGGGTGCATATCGATGATGTTGTGGGCGCAATCATATTCTTGCTCAACAAGCCTGATTTAAAAGGGGCATTTAACCTCACATCCCCCCACCCAGTGAGTCAGGCTGAATTTGCGCGAGCATTAGCGACGACGATGCATCGCCCATTGCTATTGAAAATACCGGCTTTTGTGATTCGAATTTTGTTTGGTGAAATGGGTGATTGTCTCCTGCTGAATGGGCAACGTGTGGTGCCAAATCGTTTGATAAAGCTCGGTTATGCGTTTCGTTATCCAAGCTTGGTGGATGCACTGCGTCATGAATATAATTAATTTTACAATTAATGGTGAATATACATGACGTCTAATGCCATCGTATGGTTCCGACAAGATTTACGTCTTTATGATAATCCTGCATTTGTAGAGGCTTGTCGTCATCATGATAGGGTTATCCCAATATATATTCTGGATGAAAGCCACACACCCATAGGCGGAGCTCAGCGATGGTGGCTTCATCATAGTTTGGCGTCGTTAGATAAGGGCTTAAAAAAACTGGGGTTGAATTTGTGTCTGCGCCAAGGAAAAGCCTTAGACGTTTTAAAACAATTGGTCGAAGACTATCAAATTGAGTCCATCTATTGGAACCGTTGTTACTCACCTGTTTCAATAGAGCGTGACACAGTCATAAAAAAGGTTTTTCAAACAGGTGGCATTCGCATTGTCAGTACAAATGGTAGTTTGCTTCATGAACCTTGGCAAATCAAAAATATGTCAGGGGATTTTTTTAAAGTGTTCACACCATACTGGCGGGCTTGTTTAAAACAAATGAACATTCCTGAGCCATATACAATGTCCCGTATACCCAAAGCATTGGAGGCTCATAGCGATTCCCTTGTCAGTTGGAAACTACTACCGACCGAACCGGATTGGGCTGAAACATTTGGAGATTATTGGCAGCCTGGCGAAGAAGGTGCCTGCAAGAAATTAGCCAATTTCGTTGACATCAATCTTAAGGGCTATAGTACCTCTCGTGATGAACCTGCTAAAGATACGACTTCAAAACTTTCTCCTCATTTGCATTTTGGAGAAATTAGTCCTTGGCAAATTTGGGGTGATATTGAACGAGTTATATTGGATAAAGATTGCGATTTGAAATCCGCAGAGCGGTTTTTATCTGAAATAGGGTGGCGGGAATTTTCTTATTATTTACTGTATCATTTTCCGTCTCTACCCAATGCCAATTACAAATCCAATTTTGATGTTTTTCAATGGGAAAATGACGATAATTTTTTAAGACGCTGGCAAAAAG
>CAMAYA010000022.1 GCA_945862275.1 Legionella genomosp. 1
AAGGAAATCGCTAAACGCGCAACTCTTGAGTGCACGATTGAGCAAGATCAACGCGCCATTCGAGATCGATGGGCAAGCACATTGATTCATGTTGGTAGAGAAGACGAGCCCGCACATAAAGCCCATCTTCGCGCCACTCAAATCATGATGGTGGCCATGGCGGCCATTGCTCAAGGACAATTTGAAGTGAGCATATCCGGCGAAAATGATGCATTTGGCCCTCCTTCCAATGCCCTTGGGGTTGCGGATTATCTGTCTCATGCCAGCCGTGTCATGATTGATTTAAGTGAGCTCTCGGATGGCCATAGGGACGAATTTTTAAAGCAATTTCCTAAAAAAGAATTGGATGCACGCCCCTCAACGCATCGGACCCTTAGACAAGACGGCATATTGACCGAGGAAAAAACACTCGGACATGGTGTGAGAGGCTCGTTTTTAAATGCGATGGATGCCGTGGGGACGACAACAGGAATAGGCCCATTGGCGGCAAAGGTGGGCATACAAGGACCCCCATTGACTGATTATGGTGTCGATATCCAGATGGGCGGCATTGGCCAACCCAACTTAAGTGGAGGGGTCAGTGAGCGTGGGCGAGATGGCCATGTATTGATCTACCTAGGCGATCCAAAGGCCGTGATGATTGGCCTTGAGCAAACCAAGGCCCTCGGCAGTCAAGGGATGCAAAATTACTTTGGCCAAGCAGGTGAAGCGACCGCAGGTCTCATTAATGGCGCATGGAATTTAGTTACCGGAAAAACATCGCCTCCTGCATCTCCAAACACAAAATCACCCTCCCCTGGATTGACGCATGACGACGACAACACCTGCGGGTTAAGTGGTGAGCACTCCATCCTAGGTCACTCAGATGATTACACAGCGGCGGGTTCGCTTTATTTTAGTAACGTGCTCTATAAAATCAAATTGCTGGAACAAACAGGCGCGTTGACCCCTGCAAAATACAATGGCATGCGTGTTCAATTGAACGATGGTAATTTTGGTGCATTTACTCGGTACTTTCAAGCCCTGTCGCTCGCCCGTCGAAGTAGCAATATTGACGAGATAAAGCAGTTATTAAAACAATTGCCTAGAACCGCCCTACGGGATCTTCCAGACGAATCAGCACGGAACAACCGCCTGTTCCTAGTGAAAAGCATCACGCCGAGTGATTTAGACGCCTGTTTTAATCAACTGAACGATGTTTATGATGATAAAGTAAACCTAGATTTAGCCAAAGGATTGTTTGTGCAAAAACTAGACGACATTCAAGCCTGGCTTGCTGAGCCTCGTCGATTACCAAACAACCGCCGTGTTTTAAGTGCATTTCGTGATGGTGAGATTCGTAGCGTGAATCCCCTGGTGAAACAATTGGAAAACACGCTGAATCAAGCCGTGATGCAATTAAATCAGAACGCAACAGCTGAATTGATGCAGAAATACCACCAACCAACAGGAGCGATCCAGCAGATGCTGGTGTTGGAAGGCGCTTACGGCGCGATTCAGCTAAATGAGGGATGCCCCATTTACCAACGCTTCAAGGCGCAACGGGAAGAAATCAAGGCACTTTATGGTGCTATTGGAGCAGCATCTGTATCTGAAGTTCCGGCGTTTCCTTTTGGTTTTTTGATATCATTAGAGCAACTAGAAACCAAGGTAACCCACACTGTGGGCACCAACGAGAGCGTCGGCTTGATGCATTTCAAGTGTCAAGCGGATCACTGGCGTGAATTGTACGAAGCAGCGTTAAGACAACATGCGTTGCAAGGCGTAGAGGTGGTAGAGGAATCCTTGATTGAGGGTCCAGTGGTGGCTCGCTCAGCATCGGCAGTCGAAAATGACCAGCGGGACCAGGAATGTCGACAAGAAACCATTCAAGTTCCAAACGAAGAACCCATCTGGGACTGGGTGTTTGTATGGCAATGCATGTCATCGCCAACAGCCCTCAACACTTATGGAACGGTTCTAGTGATAGCAGGCCTCATCATTGCCGGCGCTGTGGCTACAAGTGCTATCCCTGTGGTATTGGGTGCAACTGTTGCTGTTTCAGGGTTCGCATTGGGCGCTGCGTGCTTTTTTAACGCGCGCTCGAACCATCCCGCACTTGGGGGCCACGAGGCAGGAAACCCAGTGTCATTACAAAACGTCTAACCGAAACATGCTTCTAAAATTAGCTTCATTGTTGGTCGTTTGCCCAACAATGAAGCTAATCCTTCCGTGATTTAAATTCAACCGTCGGCAACTCGATTCGTTTTCGTTTCACTTTATCTACTGGCGCTGTCACCTACGTTTATTTCATCAAAGACATGATTTTCAATATAACGCATCGGGTTTCCCTTTGTTTTGATTCTGTCCCTCACTTCATTGTAAACTGCAACCAACTGATTACCTAAGGAAACACATGTCATTGTTCACACACATTGAAGAAGCACCCCGGGATCCCATTTTAGGCATCACGGAAGTATTCAACGCTGATCCAAACCTTAAAAAAATCAATTTAAGCATCGGCGTGTATTTAACAGACGAGGGCAAAATCCCCCTGCTCAAATCCGTGCAACAAGCGGAGAAAATTATCATGGAAACGCCGGCTCCTCGGGCTTACCTTCCAATCCAAGGTACCACCACATATGACCAGGCTGTGCAAACGCTACTGTTTGGTGCCAACGCCGCTGCTGTAAGAGAAGGGCGTGTGGTCACGGTACAGGCGTTAGGCGGCACAGGCGGACTGAAGCTCGGCGCTGATTTTTTGAAGCGGTTTTTCCCAGCAGCTCAGGTGGCCATTAGCGACCCCAGCTGGGAAAACCACCGTGCGGTGTTTGAGTCAGCCGGATTTCCCGTCTCAAATTATACCTATTACGATGCCAAAACCCACGGCGTCGATTTCAGAGGCTTAATGGCATCGCTCATAGCACTGCCGGCTCAATCCATTGTTATCCTGCATGCATGCTGCCACAACCCAACGGGCATTGATTTATCGACAGATCAATGGGAGCAAATCATTGAAGCATGCCGTGACCAAGCCCTCATCCCATTTCTTGATATGGCCTACCAAGGGTTTGCAACGAGCGTAGAAGCCGATGCTGAAGTGGTTCGTTTATTCACGGATTCAGGATTATCATTCCTCATTTCCAATTCGTTTTCTAAATCTTGTTCGCTCTATGGCGAACGTGTGGGCGCGCTCTCGATTGTGACGGGAAGCCAAACAGAGTCCACTTGCGTACTATCCCAGATAAAGCGTGTGATTCGAACCAATTACTCCAATCCCCCCACCCACGGCAGCGCCATTGTAACAACACTGCTCACCAACCCTGAACTACATGCCTTGTGGATAAGTGAACTGGATGATATGCGCCTGCGAATCGATTCCATGCGCCATGCGCTGGTCTCAAAATTAAGCGAACTGAGTGATGCGATGGACTTCTCCTTTATCAACCAACAGCGTGGCATGTTCTCCTATTCAGGCCTTTCTAGCTTACAGGCCACGCAACTGAAACAAGACCATGGCATTTATATTTTATCGTCAGGCCGCATCTGTATCGCAGCGTTGAATAGTCGAAATATTGACACCGTGGCGCATGCCATAGCGGCGGTTCTGGATTAAGATGCGCGAATTCATGGCGATGCGGTGTACAATAAGTCCACTCCATTGCCCACATTGTTCGTGCTCACCTGCACACTGAAGTATCGATTCAATAAATATTTCAGTGTGAGCGTGTTGCTGTTTTCTTGAAATACGCCGACGTTGTAACTTAAATACAAGCGCTTCGACAAGGATTTACCCACCACAAATGTGGTATCTGAGGCAGGCTTATTGGACGTGGCCGTTCGGCTTTGCACGTCAAAATCAAACCCAAGCGCTTCTTTCAATTGAGAGAGCAATTGCAAGCCCTTGGTTCCGGAGTCCAAATTCATTGCAGACATGGCGGTAAGCAGCAATTTCCCGCCCGACTGACTGGCCTGATTTGCAGGCTTGCCGAGTATCAGCATGGATAAAATATCCGCCTGAGACAAGCTGCTGGGCACCGAAAACAACTTAATTTTAGGGGCGTTCAAATACCCACTGACATCAATACCGACCGTCACGTGATTTGCAAACGCAATGGGTTGGATATTCGATGCATTAAAGTCAAACAATTGATTCGAGCCTGAAAGTTCTGCCGTGTTATTAAACGATCGCACCGCGCGCAAACTAATATTGGGATTGCTCAATGCACCCCCTGTGAATAATAATTGGCCGTGATCAATCGCCAGATCTTGCCCATAAGCCCGGTAGTGCCCCTCTCGAATGGTGAGTTCACCGATTGCGCTCAGCGAGCGTTCTGGAGATTGCATCATTTGAAGCGCGCCGCCCAATGCACCATGTAACCCTTGCGTGTCGATCAACACATCATCGCCCAATTGAACACGCACATCGGCCGTAATCGGTAGTCTGCTGAACATGCTCGGTTGGGTATCCTGCACAAATACGGCATCTCCTGTTATGTTAACCGTATTACTGAATGTCATCGGCTTGAAACGCGCGCTGGGAACCCCTATCGTACCCGTGATATCGAGTGCATCCTGATTGATCTGCACTGTTAATTGAGGAGAGGCTTGAATAGCATATTCGGCAGTTTTCAGGATAGGGAAATGATCGCCTTTGATCAATACCGACCCCAGCAGTTTCGGTGACAACTCCCCTTGGCTACTCAGTGTCAACTGATGCCCGTCTTGTTCCGATATAGACCCTGTTGCCTCCCAATGCTGGTTATGGCTATGAATCGTAGCTTGTATCGCGTTCAATACCACACCGGCTTCCGGGAGTGAAACGCCCGCATCCTGTAAAGTCAAGATGCCTTCAATATCCGGATGACCCAATGCGCCAGTGGCCTTTAATTGTGCGGACAATCGACCGTGCGGATGCTGAAGCGCCGGGCTCAATGCTTGCAAAAAATCCAACGATTTCACTTGAAAATCCAATCGACCGGTCATCGGATGCGTGAGTGATGCGACCTGCTGCCAGTTAAACTGCGGCAATTGCAGGGCAATTTTTACGGGTTCATTGGCATTCAGCAGAAACGCGCCGGTTGCATTTAATGCGTCAGGTGTTAAACGAACCGCCAAGCTCCCACCTTGAAACAGGATGGGCTGCATAGAAGGCGTTTCTGCGGGTTGAAAACGTCCCGGGGTTAACTTGATGTCAAGTTGTCCTTGCTTTAATCCTTGGAACGTCCCGTTGACTTGAATGGTGGTGGTCAAGCCCACCAGCGCCGGATGAAGTGATTGAGGCTGAGGGATCAACGCGGTGAGTTGCCATTCCTTCAATAATACACCGGTCAAGGTGAGGGAATTCGGTCCCGAACGCAATTCGGCCGATAACGCATAAGGCGGCACTAACTGGCCATGGCCTTGCACCTCAAACAACAGATCGTCGTACTTCAGCTTGCCCTGACTCAACACCATCGTCAAATCCCAAGGGCGCCACGTCATTACCCAGCGCACATGACCATGAATCAAATGAACAGTGACCTTCCCCTCCATATACGTTAATTCATCGATGGACAAACCGTTGATAACATTACCTGTAATGTGCTCAACGTGTAATTGGCCTGGCAAAACAAAGAGGGCGGTTTTTATCAACGTATAAGAACCAAGCGTTGTGTAAACCAAAAAAACCAATGTGCTCAAGAGCAACACGATGATGGCCAATATTTTATATATAACCGCGTTGATATATCGCATTAAAGATCAGGCCCCATGTTGATGACTAATTTGGGGCTGTGACCGGATATCCGTTGCCCTTGCTGATTGATCGCTTCCGCCACCTCAACCTTGATAGGTCCCACCGGAGACACCCACATGATCCCAATGCCCGCATCGTATTTCGTTTGTGCGTTCGTCGGATCATACACATCGCCCACATCATAAAAACCAATCAAAAATAAATGTTGAGCGGTTTCTTTTTGAATTTGAATGCCGGCATAACTGACCACTTTACCAGGCCCAAGGGAATTAAAACTATACCCTTTTAAATTTTCAGCTCCCCCCAACAACAAGGCCAGCGACAGCGGCAGTTGATTGATGTCATTGATAGCTGAAAAGCCCTGAATGGCATGTGCATAGAAACGGGTGCGAATGCTATCCACAGTGTAGGCGGCTTTTGCGTTAATCGAGACTTGTGCCAAGCTCACTTGCGATAGCAACGCTGAACTAGCGCCTAAGCCACTCAGCGTTATATTGTAGCCTGAAGGCGAAAACAAAGGATCGCTCGTCTTGCTCCACGTGAAAACGCCTTTAGGATACAGCACGGTTTCTTCCATTGTGGAGAAGCCTGTAAACGTGTAATTGTACCGCTCATGCAACGCATTGAGGGACAGCGTGCGTTGAAAATGAGTCAGCACGTGTTGTTGCGCCACGCCTAACAACACCGCATTGCTGTGGCCTGCGTTGTAGTTTAAGTTGGAAAACCCACCATTCAAACTGTAATGATCAGTGACCGGATTGGCCCCCGGAATGTTGTATTGCGCCTGCAACGCGTTTTCCTGAAACGAACCCTGTGCGACGGCATTGAATGTGTGTCCTGCCTGGTTCACAGGAATCACACTGAGACTTAGACGCCCACGCGGACCCGTATCGGTGCCATATCCCGCACCCACCGAATAATTGACCCGTTTCGCCGACTGAAGACTCACATCAATTGGCACATTGCTCTTTGCATTGAGCACAGGGCTCACATTCACCGCGTTGAAATAACCACTGCCCACTAAATTACGGTTCAGCGCTAAGATTTGATCGGTAGAATAGGGTTGTCCATATTTAAACGGGACATAGCGATGCAATAGTTCAGGAGATATGGACGTTTTGTCAAAGCGAATAGGGCCGAAATAATATTGAGGGCCGGTGTAAAACAACAACGTCACATTCGCCGTATAATGCGCTTGATCGATGACGATTTTTGACGTTTCAAAAGAGGCATGCAAATAACCTTGCTGTTCTGCCGAACTCAATAAGTTGTCTTTGGCTTCTTCATACAGCATGCTATTGAGCGGATCCCCTACATGAATAGGCAGATCGCGCACTGCTTGCTGTATTTCGGCGTTTTTAGCACCTTCACCGGTCACACGCAGTGTGAAGGCTGTGATGAGTAATTTAGCACCCGGAATCACATGAATACCAATCACATCCTGCGCGCCGCCTGCGTGGATTGAAATTTGTGGCTTGAAATACCCATAGGGGTACAAGGCTTTGGCCACCTGGGCGCGCAAGGTATCGAGCGACGCTAGCTGAATCGATTGGTCGGTATACAGCTCGCTTAAACGATGCTGTACATTTAGCAAAAGCTCGCCGGTTAGTCCTGTGATTTTTAAGCTAGATAGATTAGCAGCATGCAGCGCAAAGGGCATGCAACAGAGAACAACCAATGCGGTCTTTCTCATCTGGTAGGAATGTGTTTCAAGTTATGCAATACCTCGGGGCTATCACAGGGCTAATTAAAATAAAACGCTCATTCCCTTCCCCGTGGGGAGAAGGGAGCACACACTGATTCAGTGTAATTGAAATGGCATTACCCCCTGCTTTTGGAGGGGATACAAACCGCCCATCATTTATTCACAAACTTCCCTTGAATATCAATGATATGAAGTTTGCCTGCACCCAGTTTCATTTCATCAGAAAGATCATATATTGCACCTACAACAAGTAGCTCATCTTTTTTAACTTTATCAGCAAAGGTCTTCAGTGCTAATGCAACTTGTTGATGAACGTTATCTTTTGTTGCTTCAAGGATTGATTGATCTTTTTTTATGTGAAGCGTATCTAATTCTTCAACAATAGAAGGCTCTAATTTAGAGTGATCTCCGCTTGCTGCGAAGATTGCACCGCAATCAGTGTGGCCAATAATCAGCAATAATGGACTTCCCAAATGATTCACGCCATATTTTACCGAACCTTTGGATGTTGAAATTTGGTTCCCTATATTTCTTATGGTAAAAATATGGCCCACGGGGCTGTCGTCGATAGCACGTGCCTGAAAGCGAGAGTCGGAGCAACCAACCAAGGTTACACCAGGGGTTTGCCCCCTTTTCCTTCTTGCAAAAAATTCCTTATCATGACCATGTAGATAGGCGTTATTCTGAATTTCAATTTTCTTGAGTAATTCAAAAGCTTGCGCTTTGCCGGACAGGGTTGCTGTTTCGGCCGCACTTTGAAAAGAGGATAAACTTAAAATAACCAGGGTAGAATAGACAAATTTATTAAACATAATATAAGAGACTCCTGTCAGTTATTTAAATTAAAAGTACTATCACAAGTAAATACTAGACATATTTTCAGAGTATGTCATCATAATAATTCATTTTTACCTTTTGAGGAACTCAGACCTGATGAGCTCTCAAATACTAATACGCGCTATTTCCCTCATTTTTTTGTTTTTTTCTTTTACGCCAGCAACATGGGCTGTGCGAAGCATTAACAAATCGTGGTCTCTGCTCACCCTCACGGGCAATTACAGCTCATTTTTATACAATATCGAGCCTCAAATACGTATTTTTGAACAACCCAATCCATTCCAACAGTTTTTAACCAATGCAAGTGGAGGTTATAACGTTACGCCTGACTGGCAATTGTGGTTAGGCCAAACCTTCACAACCGTCTCCCAGGACGCGGTCCCCGGGAGTGTTGATGAGTACCGTATGTGGCAGCAAGCGGTTTGGAATAAACAAACAACCCACATGAAATTCTCAAGTCGTACCCGTGTAGAAGAGCGACGGTCATTCGGTTTTAGTGATTGGGCATTTCGATTTCGCGAGCGTGCCCTATTGAGTATTCCCTTAACGGAAAAAATCGCACTTGAGGCCGCCGATGAGATACTGCTCAATTTAAAACACGTACAATGGCTTACCACCGGAACATGGGATCAGAACAGAGCGTCCCTTTCCCTTGTTCAACAGCTATCTGTGTCCTGTTCTATTTCCGTGGGATATATGAACCAATATCTTTTTATCATCAACAATCCTCAATCCGATCATGTGCTGCTGATAAACTTACGATTTAATCTGACCGACTAATACATCAGCAATTGGTATCTAGAATGGATAATAGAAAATAGTGCCCCTCTAACTAAATCGATAGCCAACGCCTAGACCTATGATCAAACGGATGTTGTCATTGAAAAAAGAAGGGCAGAGATTCGAACGGCTGTCATGTCTTTTATTCCCATCCCGCGCAGTGACGTATATACTGAGCAACATCGTCTTGCAAAGGGTATCACGCATGTTAGCCAAAACCATCATTATCGTTGTCATGCTGGTTATTTTAGCCTCTTTGGTCAGTGGGTTGGTGTTTCTTGTGCGCGATAAAGGCAAGACCACACGCAGCGTTCAATCATTAACCTGGCGCATTTGTTTATCTTTAGGTCTTTTTGTTTTTTTGTTTTTAGCCTTTAAATTCCATTGGATTGCACCGCATGATTTACAACAATAAACCCCTGACTCAAACCCATTCTGAACTCGGTAAAAAATCAGATTATGATGCACATTATAATCCCGAACGCTTATTCCCCATTCCAAGAGCCGGGAAACGTGCCGAGATAGGCATTGATCCTGCGAACCTACCCTTTTACGGCTTTGATCTCTGGAATCACTATGAAGTCTCCTGGCTCAATGAAAAAGGCAAGCCGATGGTGGGGATGGCAGAAATCAGGTACGACTGCCGCTCACCCATGATCATCGAATCCAAATCATTAAAACTCTATTTTAATTCATTTAATAATGCGTCATTTAAAGATGTACTAGACATTGAAACCACCGCTATTTGCGATCTAACGCGCGCCGTGGGTGCCGAAGTGTCCCTCACCATTCATCCATTGGGCAGCCAGCCAGATGGCATTTTGCACGCCTCTTTTTCAGGCGAATGCATTGATGGGCTGGATGTGAGCGGTTTTGTTTATACTGTTGAGCCCCATTTTCTTACGGTGAGTAATGCGCATGTCGATGAAAACTTGTATTCAGATTTGCTAAAATCGAATTGCCTGGTGACGTATCAACCCGACTGGGGAAGCGTGCAAATTGCCTACTCAGGCAAAAAAATCGATCGGGAAGGCTTGTTAAAATACATCGTATCGTTTCGAAACCACAATGAATTTCACGAACAATGCATTGAGCGAATATTTGTAGACATCATGCAGCGGTGCAAGCCTGAAACACTCACCGTTTACGGTCGATATACTCGACGCGGAGGATTGGACATCAACCCGTATCGCACGACAAATCCACACGCGTCCATTCAGGACAATCAGCGATTGGTTCGTCAATAGAAAGATGACTCACAGAGTTATCCACAGCACAAGGATTATTTAATATGAAAAACAGATGGATTAATATATAAAAATCAACGAGTTAATTTTTAATCGCATTTTTCATCAAAAAAAGCAATAAAGTTATTCACATTCTCTGTTAAAATAAAATGACACACCAAATAGGATAAACCAACTCAACATGAACGAAGCCACTGAACGCAAACCACTGACTGAATTTACTGAAAAAGCATACCTTGATTACTCGATGTATGTCATTTTGGACCGCGCGTTGCCAAACCTTGCCGATGGGCTGAAGCCCGTGCAACGTCGCATTGTGTATGCGATGTCGGAATTGGGCTTAAAGGCCACCTCAAAGCACAAGAAATCCGCTCGCACAGTCGGTGACGTGTTGGGTAAGTTCCATCCCCACGGTGATACAGCCTGTTATGAAGCGATGGTGCTCATGGCGCAGCCGTTTTCATACCGGTATCCGTTTGTAGATGGGCAAGGCAACTGGGGATCGCCAGACGATCCGAAATCATTTGCCGCCATGCGATATACTGAAGCGCGTTTATCGCCTTATGCGGATCTACTGTTGTCTGAACTGCAGCAAGGCACGGTGGATTGGGTCGATAATTTTGACGCAACGCTCCAAGAACCCTCTTTATTGCCCGCACGCTTGCCGAATGTCCTGCTAAACGGCGCCACTGGCATCGCAGTCGGCATGTCGTCTGATATTTTGCCGCATAATTTAACCGAA
>CAMAYA010000023.1 GCA_945862275.1 Legionella genomosp. 1
CTGCCATTGTGGCCGCGGCCACCTTGTCTTATCGTTATATCACGGACCGAAAATTGCCAGACAAAGCCATCGACTTAATTGACGAAGCCGGCAGCCTTATTCGCATGGAAATCGATTCCAAACCCGAAAGTTTGGATAAGTTAGACCGCCGACTGATTCAACTCAAAATTGAACGCGAAGCACTGAAAAAAGAGACGGATGAAGCCTCCAAAAAACGATTAAACGATTTACAGGAAAGCATCACCGAATTGGAGCGTCAATATGCTGATCTAAACGACATTTGGAAAAGTGAAAAAGCAGCGCTGCAAGGCACAACACATATCAAAGAAGCATTAGAAAAAGCAAAGTCCGAATTTGAATCAGCCCGTCGCGGTGGCGATTTAACCCACATGTCTGAATTGCAGTATGGCCGCATTCCAGCCCTTGAAAAACAATTGGCGGAAGCCGCCAATGCAATACCTCAAGAAACCAAGCTCGTGCGCAACAAAGTCACAGAGGAAGAAATCGCAGAGGTCGTCTCCAAATGGACCGGCATCCCGGTGTCCAAAATGCTCGAAGGCGAGAAAGAGAAATTACTGCACATGGAAGAAGCCCTGCATGCCCGTTTAATTGGCCAAAATGAAGCCGTGGATACGGTGGCCAATGCCATTCGTCGATCGCGCGCAGGCTTATCCGATCCCAACCGCCCGATTGGTTCTTTTTTATTTTTAGGCCCAACGGGTGTAGGCAAAACAGAACTCTGCAAAGCGTTAGCCACCTTTCTCTTCGACACAACCGAAGCCATGGTACGCATCGACATGTCTGAGTTCATGGAAAAACATTCTGTCGCACGCCTCATTGGGGCACCTCCCGGATACGTGGGATATGAAGAAGGCGGATATATAACAGAAGCCATCCGCCGCCGCCCTTATTCTGTCATTTTGCTAGACGAAATTGAAAAAGCTCACCCGGATGTATTTAATATCCTGTTGCAAGTCTTGGATGATGGGCGCCTGACCGATGGCCAAGGGCGCACGGTTGATTTTCGAAACACTGTGATCGTCATGACCTCGAATTTAGGATCGCATGTGATTCAAGAGATGGGCCAAACGTCTAGCTATGACGAAATAAAATCGGCTGTTATGGAATTGGTCAGTCAACATTTCCGACCCGAGTTCATCAACCGAATTGATGACACTGTGGTATTTCATGCCTTAACCAAAGCGCAAATTGCAAACATTGCTGCCATTCAGATTGGCCTGTTACAGCAACGCTTAGGCCAACAAGACATCACCCTGCACCTCACGCCAGATGCACTGGCGCACTTGGCCGAAGCCGGGTTTGATCCAGTCTATGGCGCGCGTCCGCTAAAACGCGTGATTCAGCAAAGGCTAGAAAACCCATTGGCACAGGCCATGTTGAAGGGAGAGTTTAAGCCCGGGGACAAGATTGACGCGTCATGGACAGATGCGCGCTTGCAATTTAGAGCCAGTCAATAAATAAACAGGATATCCCTTCTCCCTTTGGGAGAAGGTGCCCGCAGGGCGCGGATGAGGGTGTCATCGGATGGCACTCCCTCGACTAAAAAACAATCGGCACACGACCGACTAGAAGCAAGAGCACGTAAATCAGCGTAAAAATCCCAGCAATACCAAACGGCCTGTACCCCCAGTCACGGCTATACCCCCAAAAAGGAAGAACACCTAACAATCCGATTATAAAGGCAACAAGTATGATGATAGCAATCATGGTGAGCTCCTTAAAAAATGCTTTTATTGTTTATTATAGCACCATTTTTTAAGAGTAAAAAATTCACGCAAATCCAAAATACAGTCCATGCGTATCTAGCTTGTGATGACATAGAGCGTGGCGTAGGCAAGAAGATACCACTGTGGTTATTTGGGTTTCTTTATTAACCCCACTACACCTGACGCCTAGCCTCCAACACATTTGGAATTTGCCCAAGCCGACTCAACAAGCGAGACAAGCTGTTTAAACCATCAATTTCAAGCGTCAACGTGATGTAATGCGTGTTTTCCTGCCTGTTGATGTGCGTTTGAAGCGCGAAGACATGCGCTTTTTCATGCGACAGCATGGCCGTTACGTCTCGTAATAAATGGGGGCGGTCGAAGGCCTTGAGGAGCACATCCACCACGTAATGGTCTTGTGTGGCATTTCCCCATCCCACTTGCAAAAATCGTTCGCGTTGCTTTTCACTGGAATAAATAATATTAGGGCAGTCTTGGCGATGCACGGAAACCCCACGGCCTAACGTGATGTAGCCAATCACTTCGTCGCCAGGGAGCGGTTGGCAGCAACGCGCCATGTGCGTCAATAAGCGCCCCACTCCTTCAATGCGTAAATCATTGCTCGAGGCATCGGGCTTCAGGCGCGGTTTGGCGAGTTTATGCAACATCTGTTCAACCGGTTCCACCGGCGATAAACGATTCAAAATTTGACTTAATTTGATATCCCCACGGCCAACTGCCGCGAGCAAATCATCATGCGTTTTGAATTTCAATGCGCTGACCACTTCATCCAAACGATCCGTTTTGATGCTTAAGTTTTTTAATTCTCGTTCTAACAGTAGGCGGCCATCAATGGCATGTTTATCATGATCTTGCTGGTTAAACCAATGCAATATTTTGGCTTTAGCACGCGATGTTTTTAAATAGTTTAAATGTGGATTAATCCAATCGCGTGATGGCTTGGATTCGTTCCCGGTTAATACATCTACAATGTCACCCGTTTTTAACGTATACGTCAGTGGCACAATGCGTGCATTCACTTTCGTACCTCGGCACCGGTGACCCATGTCCGTGTGCACGTGATAAGCAAAATCAAGTGCTGTAGCACCCGTTTGCAAATCAAGCACATCGCCTCCCGGCGTAAACACATATACCCTGTCATCAAGAAAACCGGATGCCACCGTAGATGTGGCTTCTTTGTGAGTGGCCATGTCTCGATGCCATGCCAATACTTCGCGCAACCATTCAATTTTACGTTCATGGCCTGCTTTGGCCTGCCCGCCGCCTTCCTTGTATTTCCAGTGTGCCGCAACCCCCATTTCTGCCTGCTCATGCATTTGAAATGTGCGAATTTGCACCTCAAATACACGCCCTTCAGGACCAATGACAGCGGTATGCAGAGACTGATACCCATTCGGTTTGCCATTTGCAATGTAATCATCAAACTCTGAGGACACGCGTTCCCACAACCCATGCACCAGGCTTAAGACTTCATAGCATTCTTCGGTAGTGTCTACCAATATTCGAACGGCCGTGGCATCATATATTTCATCCAAGGAGACGTTTTTTCGTTTCATTTTACGGTAAATACTGTGGATATGCTTAGATCGGCCATATACTGCAAAATGCGCCAGATGCAGCCCGCTCATCTGCTGGTTTAATTCCTCTACAATCAAATTGACATATCGATCGCGATCGAGTCGCTTTGCTTTCAGTCCTTTCGCAATGGCTTTGTATTCTTTGGGATGTAAATAACGGAAGGCTAGATCTTCCATTTCCCATTTAATGGCCCCAATCCCTAACCGATTGGCCAATGGGGCATAAATCTCCATGGCATCCAGCGCAATTTTGTGGCTTAATGCCGGCGGCATCGGGCCAAGCGCACGCAACACGCACAAACGCTCAGCCAGTTTGATAAGAACAACGCGAACATCATCGACCATTGCGAGTAACATTTTGCGCACGTTATCGAGTTGATGCTTGTTTTGAGGGTATGGGTTTACCGCTTGGAAATGGTGTACGGCGCTCATTTTCTCAACGCCTTTCACGAGGCGTGATATGGGTTGGCCTAATTGTTCTTCCACATCGTCCAACGACAATTCGGCATAATGCAGGCTTTCAAAAATAATGGCTGCCGCCAAGGTTTCTTGATCAACATCCAGATCGGCCAATACATCCGCCATGGCCAAGCCCTGCTGCAAACACGATTGACCCGTTTCAGTGGCTTGGTCATGTCCTGCCAGTTGACTGAGATGGCAGGCCTTTCGTATCCATTCCATGTCTTGAAAATAGCCTTTGCTGCTCACATGATCTAACCATTGCTGCACATCAATGCTGCCATCTTGTTGCAATGGTGTCCCTTCTTTTACCTTGACCATGATATCGTCCTTTTATCGAACAAATAGTGCAATAGACTCCACGTGTGCTGTATGAGGAAACATGTCCATTACACCCGCTTCTAGCATACGATACCCATGTTGATTCACCAAAATATCAGCATCTCGTGCGAGAGTAGCGGGATTACAGGATACATATACAATCCGCTCTGGGTTGAGTTTATCGATTTGCTTGACGATTTCCAATGCGCCCGTGCGTGGAGGATCAAGCAACACTTTCGAAAACGTGTAAGACACAAGTGCATCCAACGCCGTTATTTCCTCTAAATTGGCACAGAAAAATTCAGCATTGCTGATGCCATTGGCACGCGCATTCATCGAGGCACGTTGAACCATTGCATCGCTCCCCTCCACACCCACAACATGCTTACAATGCCTGGCCATTGGCAGCGAGAAATTACCGAGGCCACAAAATAAATCCAAGACCACGTCATCCGGCTCCAATGCCAACAACTGCAATGCGTGGGTTACCATGCGGCGATTTAAGCTTAAATTCACCTGAGTAAAATCCGTGGGCAGGCATTGAATTGTCACATCATATTCAGGCAAGCAATAGGTTAAAAACGGCCCAGCCTCTTTAGGATAAAATAAATACACGCTATCAGGACCCGCGGGCTGTAAAAAAATACGAAACTGAGACTGGTCGGCATAGGCGCGTATTTTTTCTTCATCCGCTAGCGTAAGCGGCGTCATATTCCTGAAAATCAATGCAACGTCCTCATCGCCTGCAGCCACTTCGATTTGTGCAATGCAATGCGAATCATCCAGGGCATCAATCAATGCGCGTAAAAGCAGCAATTGGGCGTCCACTCGCCGGTTTAAAACAGGGCATTCGTTGATTTCGGTGATGTAACGTGGGTTGCTTTTTTCTCTAAAACCCACCAAGGCCGATTGTTTTTTTTCAACGTAACGCACACTCAAGCGTGCTTTGTTCCGATAATGCCACAGCTCACTGGTGAGAGGCTCTAAAACGCTCTCCGGTTGGCAGTGCCCTACGCGCTGCAAGACATCCAAGAGCAGCGTTTGCTTTTCATGTATTTGTGTGGCGCCATCTAAATGCTGCAGCGAACAACCACCACACATCACATAATGTGGGCAATGAGGCTTAACACGCTGAGGGGACGCTTCTAGAACCGATAAAACCACCCCTTCATCATAATCCCGCTTTTTTGAAGTGTATTGGAATATCACTGTTTCTTCTGGCAACGCGCCGTCAATAAACGTGGTCTTGCCATCAATGCGAGCAATACCACGCCCATCATGGCTGAATTTCTCAACTGCAGTGGTAACCGGTACTTTTGAAACCGTCTGTCGACGTCGTTTACTCATGGATTACATCTCGTTCGTGTGTTAGTAATTACAGGGATTTAACATATGTATCAACATCCTGCACAGACAGTTCGACAAAGGCGCCTCTGTCGAGCGAGCGTGGCAATTGGAATGGGCCATAACGCACACGAACCAACCGGCTCACTTCAACGCCTTGTGACTGCCATAATCTCCGAACTTCACGATTTTTGCCCTCGCTTAACACGACGTGATACCAACTGTTTGTGCCTTCGCCGCCCTTGAGGTCAATGCGTTTGAATTTGGCTATGCCATCATCAAATGGCACGCCCGCCAACAATGCCTTGATCACATCAGGACTGACTTGCCCATAAACACGCACGGCGTATTCACGCTCCAGCTCGTATTTAGGATGCATCAGTCGATTGGCCAATTCGCCATTGTTAGTAAAAATGAGTAACCCGGATGTGTTGATATCCAGTCGTCCCACTTGCACCCAACGCCCTTGTTTCAAATGAGGCAAATGATCAAACACAGTACGGCTGTGCTTCGGATCGCTACGGCTTGAAATTTCGCCAACGGGTTTGTAGTAAAGCAAGATTCGGGTTTTATAAACCAGTTTCAAAGGGTTATCAATAATCCGCCCTTTCACGCTAATTTTATCATCCGACGTAGCAGAATCCCCCAACTTGGCGGGTTGTCCATTCACGTGAATCACGCCTGCTTCAATCCAGCGCTCCATTTCACGCCGAGATCCAAATCCCGCTTGACTTAATAATTTTTGCAATCGTTCACTGCTCATGATTCATTATACCCTAATAGTCTAAACCCATGGCTTCACGCACGTGGGTTAAGGTTTTATTGGCCTCGTCTCGTGCCTGTTCACTGCCTTCGGCCACTATGCGCTTAACGGCACTCAAATCGGCCTCGTATTCCCGCACAGAAGCTTGGATGGGGTGTAATTCCTGGTTAATCGCATCAATGACAGGTTGTTTGCAATCAATGCAACCAATGCTGGCCGTTCGGCACCCCGTTTGTACCCAGTCTTTCACGGCCGTATCGGAGTACACTTGATGCAATTGCCACACAGGGCATTTATTAGGCTCACCGGGATCGGTGCGCTTCACGCGTGCTGGATCCGTTTGCATGGTTCGTATCTTTTTCTCAACAATGGCCGGTTCGTCGCGCAAATTAATCGTGTTATGATATGATTTGGACATTTTTTGTCCATCAAGTCCCGGCATTTTAGCATGTTCTGTGAGCAATGCTTGCGGCTCAGGTAAAATAATTTTTCCAGATCCATCCAAATACCCAAATAAGCGTTCCTTATCACCAATCGATAGATTGTGTTGACTGGTCAGCAATGCACGGGCTGTATCTAATGAATCGTGACATCCTTCTTGCTGAAATGCGCGTCTAAGTTGCACATAAAGCGCACCATTTTTCTTGCCCATTTTTTTAATGGCGTCTTCCGCCAAAACCTCAAAATTCGGTTCTCGGCTATAAAGAAAATTAAATCGTCGGGCCACTTCTCTAATCAATTCAATGTGTGCGACCTGATCTTCACCCACAGGCACAAAATCTGCTTTGTAAAGCAAGACATCCGCACTTTGTAACAAGGGATACCCCAAAAATCCGTATGTCGACAAATCTTTTTCATGCAATTTAATTTGTTGATCTTTATACGTAGGCACCCGCTCAAGCCAACCGATTGGGGTTATCATAGAAAGCAGCAAATGCAGTTCCGCATGCTCAGGAACCCACGATTGGATAAATAAACGCGATAGACTCGGATTCACACCACATGCCAACCAGTCCACCACCATATTCCAGAGATTTTGTTCTATTGTGCGTGATTCATCATAATGCGTGGTCAAGCCATGCCAATCGGCCACAAAAAAATAACAATCATATTGGTGTTGTAATTTAACCCAATTTTTAAGGACGCCATGGTAATGGCCTAAGTGCAGCGAACCACTGGCGCGCATCCCTGAAACAACCCGTTTGTTATTACTAAAAACCGACATCAAAATCCTCTTCATTTATTAAATAGTTGCCAATTGCCATTTAAAATAATTTCCACCTACCGAAACGGCTCCGGATCCCCTTTCCCTTCACGCAACACAACCGGGTATTCACCCGTTAAATCAACCACTGTAGTTGGCTCATGCCCACAGTGCCCCCCATCAATGGTTAAATCCACTTGATTGCCCAATAAATCCCGAATGGCCTCAGGCTCACTCAAGGGCGCTGTAGCACCCGGCAAAATCAGCGTAGTACTCATCAGAGGCGCATCTAAGCATTCCAATAAAGCCAGCGTTATTTTGTTTTCAGGAACCCGAAGCCCTAATGTTTTTCTCTTCGGATGCAGCATCAAACGGGGCACTTCATGGGTAGCATTTAAAATAAAGGTGTATGCACCAGGAGTAAATGCTTTTAATAACCTAAAAATAGGATTGGTTACCATGGCATATGTGCTCAATTGTGACAGATCACGACACACCAATGTCAGATTATGATCTTTCCCCAATTGGCGCAGCCGACGGATCCGCTCTAAAGCTGACTTGTTTCCAAGCATGCAGCCTAAAGCATAACCTGAATCCGTAGGGTAAACAATCAGCCCCCCTTCTTCAATGACTGTGGCCGCTTGTCGCAGCAGACGCGCCTGCGGATTATCGGGATGTATTGCGAAAAATTGAGTCATATTAAATCGTCCATTGATGCCATATTGGGGTACAGTTTAACGGCAAAGACCGCTGTCGTCCAAGCCCTGTGCGCGACTGATCGTGATGGTAGTCGGAACCTGTTGAGGCCTGCAGGTCAAAACGCAAGCAAATGCCGGCCAATTCGGTGATTTGAGTCACGGTCATTTCACCGGACACCACCTCAATTCCACTTCCACCCGCTTCTTTGAATACGTCGATGAGCGCATGCAATTTTGAACGGGTCAATTTATATTTGAGCGGATGCGCGACAACCGCCTGGCCCCCTGCTTGCACAATGCCGGCCACTGCTTCAGGAATACTGGCCCACTCGGTTTGCACATAGGCACTGCACCCTCGTCCAAGAAAACGTTTAAAAGAGGCTGCCATGTCCACAGCCAGCCCCTCTTTGACGAGTACTTCTGCAAAATGCGGACGCCCTACACGGGAATGCCCGGCTATATCGCAGGCTTTTTGATAAGCATCCTTCACCCCAGACTCCGCCAAACATACTGAAATCGCCTGCGCACGCGCGATTCGGCGTTCATTTTGCTGTGCAATCAAGGCGCACAAATGTGGGTTGTCCGGTGTGATATTCAAGCCAAGAATATGAATATCATGTTTTTTCCAGCGCGTGCTGAGCTCAATTCCATTGATAATGGTGATATCGTTACCACGTGCCGCCTCATGTAGCGGTTGAAGGCCAGCAACAGTGTCATGATCTGTCAGGGCTAAAACACGCACACCTGCGTGCATCGCTTTTTTAAGCAACACATCGGGGCTAAACGCCCCATCAGAGAAATGGCTGTGACAATGCAAATCAATCATAAATCCATTGAGACTTATCGGAGTGAACAAGGGTCAGTATACGTGAAGTAGGCTTTCATCACAATTCGCCGTAATGTCGATAAAATATTTTTTTATGTCTTTTTATACCTATAATCTACAAGACATCGAAATAGTCTGCTACGATGTATATGAGATCGATTGCTTTACTAATTATACACAAGGATGATAATCATGAAAAAATCAACATTAGCCATTGCTGCATTACTGACAACGTTGTCCACAGCCACCATCATGCCAGCTGCATACGCAGAAGATGCGGCAGGAACACCGATGACAACATGCCAAGGTTGCAAAGGTGCTTGTGCAGGTGCTGAATGTAAAGGCGCTTGCGCTGGTTCCGAATGCAAAGGTGCTTGTGCTGGCGCTTGCAGCGGAAGTTAATAGCCGTCCGCTCGGAGGGCCATTGGCGTTTAATGGCCCCCTTTCTTCTTCACAGAATTTGATTTATGCAGACAACAAACACATTTGAATTCCCCCTCATTACGCCGTGGCGAAAAGCCCGCTTATTAAAACAAGCCGAATTATTATTAACCGCCCAACATCAAATCATAAATAACACCAGCAATAGCATTCTCCATTACACACTTCAAAAAAACGAACAACACGCGCGCCTCAGTCATTATCCCAAAGGCGATCGGATCGATCGCGCGTCAGGTGCTCAGTACTTCTACCATTGCCACCGAGAAAATTTTGAAAGCACAGAACACGGGCACTTTCACTGTTTTATTCGTTACAAACACATACCAAAATACGTCAAGCCAGCCCAAATAGTCGACTGGGATAAACACATCGATAATCCGATGACCCATATTGTTGCGATTGCAATGAACAATCTAGGGCAACCCATTCGTTTGTTCACCGTGAATCGGTGGATCTCATGCGAAATATGGTATGACGCTAGGCACGCGAATAAATTAATTAATCGATATCAGTTCTCCTTAACCGACGATCCATACTGGCAAATTTTGGATCAATGGGTCAATGCCATGATTCACCTATTTGCACCACAGATTGCCTGGTTGTATACTGAACGAGATAGTGCTGTTTTCGCACACCAACAAGCCAACCCGGGTGAGTCGGTTTATGAGAACGAAGCCTTTGAGGAACTTTCTAGCATCAATATTGATTTAAACCAACAAATAAACTGGATCATGAACACGCCCTAATGATGACACACATTGATATTCAACATGCTTGCAATGACAAGCCCCCGGTGACGGACGCGGTTATGCGTTATTGGGCAACACGTGCTATTGAAACCCAAACAGGTTCTGCTGAAATCACGCTGCGCTTCGTAAACCTGGATGAAATCACCCAACTGAACCATCTCTATCGCAAACAAAACAAAGCAACCAACGTGCTGGCTTTCCCGTCCGACATTCCTGACTACATCACAGAAAACTGCCCCTTCCTGGGCGATGTGATTATATGCCCTGCTGTTTTGCACGATGAAAGCATCGCCTTGAACAAACCCCTTATTGCCCACTGGGCACTGATTGTCATTCATGGAATATTGCATTTATTAGGCTATGATCATATTGAAGACCATGACGCAAGTATCATGCAAGCGCTTGAAGTCAAGTTACTGGCAGAATTAGGTTTTGATAATCCTTACCCAACCGAGGACTACGACATTGAACAAAGATGACGACACACATTCCTGGTTTTTGCGCCTCCGGCAATTTTTACAAATTGAACCACAAAACAAAGAGCAGCTGGTCACTTTATTACGCGATGCGCATGCACGCGCCCTCATTGATGCAGAAACCCTCACGATGATTGAAGGCGCTATTTTATTTGCTCAAATGAAAGTCCGCGACATCATGCTGCCTAAAAAACAAATGACCTGCATCCCACAAGAGGCGCTTTTGCATGAGGTCATCAAAGTCGTCACCGAATCGGGGCATTCGCGCTTTCCCGTTACAGGTGAC
>CAMAYA010000024.1 GCA_945862275.1 Legionella genomosp. 1
GTCTATCATTTGTTTCCTTTGTCTTTTATTGAGTTAGGCGATCAATTTGACTTAGAACAGGCATTGCAGTGGGGAACACTACCGCAACTATTGGATTGCAAGAATGACGAAGACAAAAAAACCTTTTTAATGTCTTATGCGCACACTTACTTAAAGGAGGAAATAGTAGCAGAGCAATTTGTTCGTAACTTAACCCCCTTTAGAAGATTTCTTGAAGTTGCAGCCCAATGTAATGGTCAAATCATCAATTACGCCAACATTGCTCGCGATATCCATGTGGATGATAAAACAGTTAAAGCCTATTTTTCACTATTAGAAGATACCCTAATCGGGTACATGCTTGAACCGTATCATGGCTCACTACGAAAACGGGTCCATCAAAAACCAAAATTTTATTTTTTTGATACAGGTATTGTCAGAGCGTTGGCACATTATTTATCTGTCCCCCTACTACCCAGTACATCAGCCTATGGTTACGCCTTTGAACACTTCATTATTAATGAATGTATCCGACTAGCATCTTATTATAAAAAGGATTACCAATTTTCATATGTACAAACGTTAACATCCCAAGAAATAGATCTTATTATTGAACGCCCGGGTCAAAGCGTACTGTTGATTGAAATCAAAAGCACACGCGAAGTCACCCAAGCCATGCTCAAACCACTGGCATTATTAAAGAATGAATTCTTGAACGCGGAGGCACTATGCTTATCAAATGACGCTTACGCTAAAAAAATAGATGATATTTTAGTTCTTCCCTGGAGACAAGGCATTGAAAAAATTTTTTCGTGAGGGCTTTCAATATGATTACCAGGCTGAATTATTTAAAGCCAATATTATTTAAAGCCAATACTTTTTTTTAGAGAATATTTAGTCTATAACTATAACTAATCCATTTAAATTGAAAGGATAGAAGTGATGAATACATTCTTGATTGCCCTCCTCGTTATTGTAGCCCTCGTACTGATTTGGGGCGTCAGTATTTATAATATGTTAATCGCGTTGATTGAAGCGATTAATAATAACAAGCGGCAAATTGATATTCAATTGGACCGGCGCTTCAAAGTATTTGAGTCGCTTATCGCCGCGGTAAATAAATACATGGACTATGAACAAACCACGTTAAAAGACGTGGTGGCATTGCGCAATCAAGCCCAAGCGGCAAAAGCCGCAGGCGATGACAAAGCGCGCATCGCAGCAGAAGATGGAATATCTAAAATTGCGGCGGGCTTGAATGTGGTGTTTGAGCAATACCCTGATTTAAAAGCACATGAAAACGTACTGCAGCTACAAGAAGAAGTCGTGAACACTGAAAACAAACTGGCTTATTCTAAGCAGGCTTATAATGATGGAATTGAGCGATATAATGCCAAGAAAAAATCGTTTTTTGAGGCGATGGTGGTGAATGTGTTTTCGAGTGCGCTGGATAAAACGTTTGAGTATTGGGCGTTGCCTGAAGGGCTATCCCAGTCTCGCGAAGATTACACGGTTAAATTTTAATGGCCCTGTCTGACTACCATGCCACCTCGGGTGACTGGCGAGAACAGTTGCGGCGCAATGAACGAAACACGCGTTGGGTGATTGTTATTTTTTTGGCGGTGTATGCGAGCGTTGGGCTGGTTGCTGATGCGTTTATTTTGCAATCGCAGTACAGGGGCGTGCCGCTCAGCCAATGTTTTTATGCCTTGGTGACATTTCAGGTCGTGCCTTTTGCCACGTTGATTATGGCAGGCGTGGCGGGGGTGTCTTTGTTGGTAACGTACGCCATGTATGACAAAATCATGCTCTTGGGCACGGACTCGCGTGAAATTACACTAGAAACGGCAAAAAATTTAGGCGAAAAGCAATTGGTGAATGTGGTCGAAGAAATGAAGGTTGCTGCAGGCTTGCAATTCATGCCTAAAGTATTTTTAATTGAAGCCGATTATATGAATGCATTCGCCAGCGGCTATAGTGAAAAATCGGCTATGGTCGCGATTACGCGGGGCTTAATGGAAAAATTAGACCGGGCGGAATTGCAAGCGGTGATGGCGCACGAGCTGAGCCATATTCGTCACCACGATATTAAATTGACGTTGATGGTCGCTATTTTGAGCAACATTTTATTGATTGTGATCGACCGGTTGTTTTATACAGTGGTGTTTAAGCGTGACAATCGCGACAATAATCCATTGCTCATGGTGATTATTGTATTGCGTTATGTGCTGCCGCTCCTCACCATGATGCTGGCATTGTTTTTAAGCCGCACACGTGAATACATGGCCGATACAGGCGCAGTTGAGCTCATGCGTGATAATGAGCCCATGGCGCGCGCGCTGCTGAAGATCAGTGAGGATCATGAAGCACATGCGGAGCATTATGCGAATGAGTATGGGCAAACAGCACATGAAGAGGTGCGGCGCGCTTCTTATCTGTTTGATCCGTCGACGTTGGATCCGGTTAAATCATTAAGCAGTGCGTTTTCTACTCATCCCAGCGTTGAGAAACGACTGGATGCGTTGGGGTTTAAACGCCGCGGGTAATCGTTTATTCTCGCAGTCCAACGCCTTTTTTCAGCAAGACTAAATTCAATACCGTCAAAAAGACCAACATAACGCAAATAATACCCATGGCCAATGTCATGTTCACGTCTTGTTGGCCAATCATGACGTGGCGCAGTGCACTCACCATGTAAAGAAGAGGATTGAAGCGGCTCACATGCTCCCAGACAGGGGGCAGCATGCTGGTTGAGTAAAATACGCCACCTAAGTATGTCAGCGGTGTGAGGATGAATGTGGGCACTAAAGCCACGTCATCAAAGCTTCGTGCTAGCATGCCATTGGTGAAACCGGCCAAGGAAAATACTGCCGCAACAAGCACCACAATGGCCAGCGTCATGGGCAGGCTTTTGATATCTATTTCCAGAAATAAGTATGCGACTAGAAACACCAGAAGGGCCACAATGAAGCCCCGTAAAACACCACCCAACGTATAGCCTAATAAGATGAGGCTATAATGCATGGGGCTTATTAACAATTCCTCTATACTTTTTTGAAAACGCACACTAAAAAGCGACGTTGAAACGTTGGTGTAGGCATTGGTGATGACCGACATCATGACCAGCCCCGGTGCGATAAACAGGGTGTAACTGGCGCCTTCAATGGGACCAATGCGTTTGCCCATGACCGCACCAAAAATAAGAAAATAGAGCAACGTGGTGATCACAGGGGGTAAAAAAACTTGGGTGGCAATCCGAAACATACGGATGAGCTCGCGACGCACCAAGGTATATAGGCCAATCAATTGTAATTTAACGGTCATGACGGATGATATCCATAAAGAGCTCTTCTAGGCGGTTGGTTTTGTTGCGCATGCTGTGAATTTGAATGCCTTGCTGATTGAGGATGGTAAACACCTCATTGAGGGACTGTTCATTATCAACGCGCAATTCAAATGTATTGGCATCTAACTTGGATGCTGTAAAAGGCTCTAAGGGAGGTAGAGTGTCGATTGCATCCATGGTGTTGAAGAGAAATGTTTGATGATGAAGCGATTGCAACAGTGCCTTCATGGATGTATTTTCAAGAATAACGCCTTTGTCAATAATAGCAATGTTCTTGCACAGCTGCTCGGCCTCTTCTAAGTAGTGAGTGGTTAGCACAATGGTTGTGCCTTCTGCATTCGTACGCGTTAGAAAATCCCACATGCTCCGACGAATTTCAATGTCAACGCCAGCAGTGGGTTCATCCAGGATTAATACCTTGGGTTCATGCACCAGTGCGCGCGCAATCATGAGCCGGCGTGTCATTCCTCCTGATAAATGACGGACAATCGCATCTTTTTTTTCCCACAACCCCAATTGATTTAACAGTGTGTTGACCCGAGAAAAGGCTTTTTTCCGTGTCAAACCATAATAGCCTGCTTGGTTAAACAAGACGTTTTGGCACGTTTCAAAAATATTTAAGTTAAATTCTTGTGGGACCAATCCTAAGCAGGATTTGGCTTGTTCTGCGTGGTGATCCAAGTCATGGCCATTGATGGCAATGGAACCCGATGTTTTGGTGAGTAGGGTGGTGATGAGGCCAATGGTAGTGGATTTACCGGCCCCATTGGCACCCAATAGGGCAAAGAAATCACCGGACTTTACGGTTAAATCAATGCCCTTTAATGCCTCAACCCCATTCGCATATGTTTTACGCAATTGCCGAATTTCTAATGCATTCATAACGTCAACTTATACACTTAATATTTGGTGATCACGCAAATTTATACACGAGACCGATATTGCACTGATCTGAAAATGGCCTGCCTTCAGCGTTAAGCTGCGTGATGCGCTCGTATAGAGCAAAAATGTACTCCATGCGCACGTCTAGGCTTTTATAAATATTGGTTTGTGCGCCTATACCGACTCGCCATCCGTTCGCGTTTACTCCACTGGAGCCAAATTGGGATTGAACGGCTATTCGAGTTTGGACCACTCCTCCACGAGCATAAATGAACGTTTTATCATTGACCATAAACCCTGGAATAATGTCTATCCCGTAATTCCAGGTTGAACGAACAGGGTCCAATGCACCTTCTCTAAATGTTCCGAATTTATTGATGTTTGCGCTGTTTGCACCAAAGATTTCTGCTGCGAGATAGTATCGCTGGTTCCATAGATGCCCCCAACCGGCAGAGAGTGTTCCTTCAGCACCAATGTAAGTCAATGGCAAGCTGGTCATGTTGATTCGTGGGCCGATACTGGCGCCAACGTATGGGCCTGCTTTGAACTCATATGCAGCGCATGGCGGTTTGGGAGGTTGTAAGTGGCCCATACCGCCAGCAAATGAAAGGGTGGTGTATAAAGCGGTAAAAATAGTGGTAATGAATGATTTATTGAACATAATTTTCTCCATTAATATGAATGTAACATCCATGCTGATTTAAAATCAATTACTAACATACTACCGAGTGTTAAATCAAACGTATATAGTAATATGCCTCATTCTTCTAACTTTCTCATCCCGGCTCATCATGCGCTAGTAGCCGTCGATTCGCCCTAAAGTAAGTTAAGGGCGACAACGCCAGTAAATCTGATAATTTTTCCATGTAGATGCAGGCAAAGCGATCCACTTGGTAGGCGAAATAACTTTCCTCGGCGCCTGCGCGAAACATGCGCTCCCATTTTGGATTGAACAGTAATTGCTGCTCGTGCAATAAGTTCGCTATGATGAGGTCTAGGGATGAAATATTCGCTTGTAGCGCGTTTAGTGCGTCTGCGTATTGGTTGGTTTTTTCCTCGATGCTTTTTGTTTGTAAATCAATGTGTTCTTGTTCTAAATCTGTTTTCATCGCCATGTTTTGCATGATCGATTGTTCAAACGTGCGCGCCTTTTTCTGGGCAGCAATTTCATCGCCCAGCTCTTCAACCACGAGCGCTGTTCGCCAATTGCAATCTTTCTTCAGTCGAAGAATGTCGCCATAAATATGGTCACCAATGTATAAAATCTCATCTCCATTTAATTGCAAATCATCGGTGAATTTTTTTGCGTTTCCGCCCTGATACACACCGGGCTGGATATTCCCAAGCGTGTTGGTCATTGTGCCATTGTCAGGATTGACCCGTAAAAATTTCAGATTGTCGTAGAAGAATCGGGGTTTGTTGGCCAAGGTGATGACAAAGCGAAACAAATCTTGCCAGGTTTCATTGGCGTCGAGAAACGGGTTGATGGCATGATTTAGCAGTAAATTGGTGTAGTAATACTCTGAATTGGTGAGGATGAAAACTTTTTTGCCATGTTGAATGCAGCGTTTGAGGGCGTCTACTATGCTTTTGTCACGGATAACATAATGATCGAGGTGCTCACTGATTTGTTTTTTTAGACTGCCATCTGCATGCACTTGGTCTACGGCGCCTAACACATCCAACGCCATGATATTATAGCTGGGAAATAGATGAGGGGAGGCATCTTTTAAATCGACCAATTGGCTGTATAGCACACAAAAAGCAATGGAAAAAGAGGTGTCAATGGCCATGTAATTCGGATCGCCTAAATCCACATAGGTACTGCGATAAAATTTCTTCTGCTCTGTGAAATCAATGAGTGCCGTGCCGTGGTAGCTTTGTCGAATCGCGCCATATCGGCTTAATTTCAAAATGTTGCCATTTTTGCTGTCCACAACCAAACCTCGGATGGCGTCTTTAAAATGGAAGACCAATTGTTTAATGGTATCTGGGTATTGTTTCTGGGCGATAAGCTGATCAACGATAAAGGTGTATACCAGCGTTTCAAAGCGTTCTGTGTGGTATCGAATCAAGGTGTGGTCCATGTCCAATCCGATGTATTTGATTTTTTTCATATTTAAAATACGATTGACAAAAACGGGGTTGCTCATGATTTTTCCCTAATGATTTTTTCGATTGATTCAGTATTGGATAGAGTAGATATGTCGCCCAGACTGTCCAGTTCATTGCGTGCAATGAGGCGCAAAATACGGCGCATGATTTTCCCTGACCGTGTTTTTGGCAGTGCATCGACCCATTGAATGGTTTCAGGCGTTGCGAGTGGGCCTGTGTTATTTCGAACGTGTTGTATTAATTCTTTCTTTAATGCATCGGTGGGTTTTGCGTCATTTTTTAACGTGATAAAAGCAAAAATAGCCTCTCCTTTGATGTCGTGCGGGATCCCGACCACGGCGGCTTCTGAGACGGTTGGGTGCGAAATAAAGGCACTTTCAAGTTCTTCGCTGCCTAGGCGGTGACCCGATACTTTGATTACATCATCATCACGGCCTGTGATCCAAATAAGGCCTTCAGCTTCTCGGTACGCGCCATCGCCCGTTAAATAACAACCTGGAACGGCTTTAAAATAAGTATCTAGAAACCGTTGTTGGTTGCCATAAATGGTCTGCATCATGCCGGGCCATGGTTGTTTTATAACGAGCCTGCCCGGTTTGTTGTCTGATAATGAATGACCTTTCGTATCCACAATATCCAGTACAATTCCAAAAGAGGGCACGCCCGCAGAACCAGGAGCCAAGGGAGTGGCTCCTGGAAAGGGCGTAAACATGATGCCACCGGTTTCCGTTTGCCACCATGTATTCACAATGGGGCAGCGGCCTTCGCCTATCGCTTGATAATACCATTCCCAAACGTCGGGATTGATGGGTTCCCCAACGGAACCGAGTAACCGAAGACTGGTGCGATGGGTACGCGTGATCCACTCGTCCCCTTCTCGTCTAAGCGCACGCAGTGCAGTAGGAGACGTGTAGAAAACAGTGACCTGATGTTTGTCAATTACCTGCCAGTACCGTGAGTAATCAGGATAGTTGGGAATGCCTTCAAACAGCAGGGTGGTCGCGCCATTGGTCAATGGGCCATAGACTAGATAGGAATGCCCCGTAATCCAGCCGACATCGGCAGTGCACCAGTAGATGTCGTTTTCTTGATAATCAAATACGTAATAATGAGTCATGGCGACATACACGAGATAACCGCCGGTCGTGTGCAACACGCCTTTTGGGGTGCCGGTCGAGCCGGAGGTATATAGAATGAATAAGGGGTCGTTGGCATCCATGTGCTCTATGGGGCAATGTGTGTGTGCTACCTTCATCGCCTCGTGATACCAAACATCGCGGTCGTTATTCCAGTCAACGGTATTGCCTGTGCGCTTGACCACCAGTAAGGTGTGAATATTTGGACAGTTAATCAATGCTTTATCGCAGTTGGCTTTGAATGGAATGATTTTTTCGCCTCGTAATCCCTCGTCTGCCGTGATCAACAGGCGGCAATCGGCATCCAATATCCGTGTTTTTAAAGCATCAGCTGAAAAGCCGCCAAAGACTACGGAGTGAATGGCGCCAATTCGCGCGCAGGCCAGCATGGCAAACACCGCCTCAGGAATCATGGGCAAATAAAGGCAGACGCGGTCGCCTTTTTTAATTCCGTAGGTTTTAAGAACATTGGCCAGTTTGCTGACTTCAGCATGCAATTGACCATAGGTTATGGACTGGGTTTCATTTGGCGTATTGCCTTCCCAAAGAAGGGCTGTTTTATCTTTTCGTGTTGGAAGGTGGCGGTCTACACAGTTATAACAGGCATTGAGTTTCCCGTGAGTAAACCACTGCATATCGGCAGCTTGCCAATCGCCCTGGACGACCTGGGTCCAAGGGGTAAACCAGGTGATGAATTTTTCGGCAATCGTTGCCCAAAACACATCGGGTTGGTCAATGGATTGTTGGTATAACGTTTGGTATTGCTCGGCATTGAGGTGCGCTGTTTTTTTGAATGCAGTGGGAACTGGGTAGGATGTGTGACTCATGTAGATGGCACTCCTTGATAAACTGGGCTTCATTTTGATGGCTTTGATTTAAAAAATCAACCCACTGATTTTCAAGCTCTTTTTCTTGGTAAGAATACCCAATAAGACCCGGATTGCCTCATTTTTCCGGCCATGGAAGCAGCTTGTTCGCCGCTTCCCCAAAATACATCGCCTCGCACAGGGCCTCGAATGGCGCCGCCAGTGTCTTGTGCAATCATCAGTCGCTGCATTTTATTCGCATTCCTTTGATGCTGGTCAGGCACCGTTGTGTTTAACCAGATGGGCACGCCCATTGGAATCCAGTTTAAATCAACCGCCATGGAATAGCCTGGTGTCAACACAATGCCTTGTGTACCGAGCGCGCCGGCTTGTTTGGAGGGTTTAAAAAACACAAAAGATTTGTTTTTATTCAAAACCGGCTTGATTTGATCAGGATGCGTCTCTAAGTAAGTGCGTATATGCTGCATCGAAACGACTTCCTTTGTCATGACACCTTGCTGGATGAGTACCGCACCTATCGCAGTGTAGGGAGCGCCATTCTGGGCGGCATATTGGAGGTGCATCAATGAATGATCGGGTAATGTTATCATTCCTGATCCTTGTATTTGTAGAAACAATCGATCAATACGACTGGCAACCCAAGCAATGACAGGTGCTGTTTCAGATATAGCCCCCTGATCAATGGCCTTGGTGGTGTAAAAGGGAACCAAGTGATTCCCGTCAACCAGTCTTCCTACAAGCGGTTGGCGACGTTTGAATGCAGGATTAAACGCGTTTAATGGGACTGTGATTAAGTCACGAGGAACACCATACACTGGAATGGGGTATGCAGAAGACTTCGTTAAACTGCCTCGGTATGATGGCACATAATACCCGGTAAAAAAGCCCGGCAAGGGCTTGCCATCGACAAACTCAATGGGTTCAAACCACGTTTGGAAAAAAGTAATGATTTGGTTTGATGTGTGGGGCGAAGGAAGCTGTTGAGCTGCCAGACATACAGGAAGCCAGTCTCGTGCCCTTAAGTGAATACGGTCATTGCCAACGGGATGATCTGGCGGGGTATTTAAAAAAACATGGCACGATGCTTCAAATGCAGTAAACGAGGGCAGCACATCGGTTGTTCCCCAGCCCGGTAGATGAGAAAACAGCACGGGTTTCATGCGGATTTCGGGCCGCTTTTTTAGCCAATCCATCGGGATTGCATGCCATAGAACAACAGACACCCCGACCGTGATAAACAGGGTCATCATTGTTTTATAGATCAAGTTTTTGATGGGATTCAAATGGATGCCCGTATTTTCAGATTATACGATCCTAACGTTAGCATATCCTCGTCCATCGTTCTATTGTTCATCGGAGGGTAGTTCGATATAATCAATGGCTTATGCCAGTTGTTGACGGAGAAGTTTTAATGCCTATTTATGAATACCAGTGCTCGGGGTGTCATCATGCATTTGATGTGATACAAAAAATGAGTGATGAGCCTATAAAAATATGCCCGGTATGTTCTAAAAATACGGCCGTGAAGTTGGTGTCTGCCGCGGGCTTTCAATTGAAAGGAACGGGCTGGTATGCCACTGATTTCAAAACCAAAAGCCCATCTGAACACAAGACGGCAAACAAGGAAGGCAGTTCTGCTCCCTCGTCAGAGAGCGGTTCCCCTGAGAAAAAAGTGGCCGAACTCGCTTCCACCCCTTCAAAAACCACTAGTGAGAGTAAATAAAATTGAAAGCAGCCGCTTTGCGTAGTTATCTTCTGGCCGGTTTGGTCGTGTGGTTGCCAATATTGGTGACGCTTGCTGTGTTGCGTTTCTTGATTGATTTGCTAGATAGTACATTGGCCTTGTTGCCCCACGCCTACCAACCCGAGCAATTGGTTGGTATGAATATACCGGGTTTGGGTGTGTTGCTGTCGTTGGCCTTGTTGTTAATCACAGGCATTGTGGCAACCAATTTTATAGGTCAACGGGTGATGCGCTGGAGTGAATCCATTCTTGACCGCATTCCGTTGGTACGCTCTATATACAACGCTACGAAACAGGTGATTCAAGCCGTTTTTGCGTCGAACAGCCAAGCGTTTCGAAAAGTATTGTTGATTGAATATCCTCGTGCTGGCATGTGGAGCATGGGATTTCAAACGGGTGTGGCCCAAGCCGAAATCACTGAAAAGACCGGGATTGAAATGGTAACGGTGTTTATACCCACCACGCCCAATCCTACATCCGGCTTTTTAATCATGGTGCCAAAGTCAGAAGCAATCGAACTATCCATGACGGTTGAAGCCGCGTTGAAGAGCATTATTTCTTTGGGCGTCATGCAACCCATTTCGCCGGCTACATTTGAAATTAAAGATTAGGACAAACAGATGCGATCACACTACTGTAACAACGTAAATGAATCCATGGTCGACACAACGGTTACCGTGTGTGGTTGGGTACACAATCGACGCGACCACGGCGGCGTGATTTTTTTAGACATTCGAGACAGTTCAGGCATTGTTCAGGTGGTGTATGAACCGGAGCCACAAGCGGTGTTTTCCCAGGCAGAGACACTTCGTCA
>CAMAYA010000025.1 GCA_945862275.1 Legionella genomosp. 1
ATGATGAAACAATTTTAGTTGAGGAATATATTCAAGGGCGAGAAATCGAGCTGGCAGTGCTTGAAAATACATCCCCTAACAAAATGCCGCTCGTGAGTGTAGCGGGTGAAATAAAAGTAAATCATGCGGATGGTTTTTATTCCTATACCGCGAAATATTTGGAAAGTGGCCAGACCACATTGACCATTCCAGCTGTCCTTAGCGATGCGTTACGCGAGCGATTGCAACAGGCTGCAGCGGATATTTTTATGTCCCTTAAATGCAAAGGCATGGCGCGCATTGATTTTTTTGTGTCAGATCAACAGGATGCCATTTATTTTAATGAGATCAACACACTGCCAGGATTTACATCCGTTAGCATGTACCCCAAATTATGGGCGGCTACTGGATTAACATACCCGATGTTGTTAAATCGGTTGGTTGATTTGGCACTATTGCATCAACGTTGCCGTGATCAATTGGTGACACATTATCAGTGATGGAATGCAACGCTAGGGATGGACGCATGGGAGTGGATGATGAGCGATTACGTTATGCAGGTTTTTTGACGGCATTGATTGTGTGCGCGCTGTTGCTTTCCGCACGCATGGTCTATTTATTTTTAGCGGATGCGCAGCGCTTTCCTATCAATACGGTAAAAATTGTTGCAAACTATCAGCATATCACGCGGCATCAGCTGGAGAATGTGTTGTCTAACTATCTCCAGGACAGTTTTGTGATGTTGCCTCTTTCTCGCCTTCAGCATGATTTGATGGCGCTTGATTGGGCCGGACAGGTCGAGGCTGAGCGCGTGTGGCCGGATACATTGAAAATAAAGTTGGTTGAAAAAAATCCTATTGCAATATGGAATGAATCGTTGATGACGGCAGACGGCGCTTTGTTTAATCGTGGTAAGGAGCAAACGGATATTGCTTTGCCACGATTAAGTGGGCCCGAGCCGCAACAAGCAGACATCTTACAAAATTATGAAAAATTCAGTAAGATATTATCATCTAATGGTTTGTCGGCATCTGCTTTGCAACTGCGTGATAACCAAGCATGGGAACTTTCGCTTACGAATGGCGTACAATTGTATTTAGGTAAGCGGGACTTGGAAAAGCGGTTGTCGCGATTTATGAGGGCATATCCTGTGATTTTTGCAGATAAACCCGAACAGGTGTCTAGTGTTGATTTACGTTATGCACGCGGTATGGCGGTGCAATGGAAACAGCAAACGGGAAAATAATGGCGAAAAAATCGGAAAGAAACATCATTACGGGTTTGGACATTGGAACATCGAAAGTGGTGGCGCTGGTTGGCGAAATAACATCGGATGGCACCATTGAACTCATTGGCATGGGGCAGCACCCTTCACGCGGTTTAAAACGCGGTGTGGTGGTTGATATTGAAGCGACAGTTAATTCCATTCAGCGTGCAGTCCAAGAGGCGGAATTAATGGCCGGTTGTGACGTGCGAACAGTGTATGCAGGCATTGCGGGAAGTCATATTCGTAGCCTGAACTCACATGGTATCGTGGCCATTCGCGATCGTGAGGTGACACAAGCCGATGTTGATCGGGTGATTGATGCTGCAAAAGCGGTCGCTATTCCTGCTGATCAGAAAATTTTACATATTTTGCCGCAAGAATTTATCATTGATAATCAAGGCAGCATTCGTGAGCCGCTGGGCATGGCCGGCGTTCGATTAGAGGCTCGTGTTCATATTGTGACAGGTTCTGTCAGTGCGGCTCAAAATATTATTAAATGCGTGCGTCGTTGTGGTCTTGAGGTCAATGAAGTTATTTTAGAACAGTTGGCATCCAGTCATGCCGTATTAACGGAAGATGAAAAAGAACTGGGCGTCTGTTTGGTGGATATGGGAGGCGGCACGACAGACATTGCCATCTTTTTTGAGGGAGCCATTCAGTACACCGCGGTGATCCCCATAGCCGGCGATCAAGTGACCAACGACATTGCTATGGCGCTGCGCACCCCAACGAAGGCCGCTGAAGCGATAAAACTGGGCTATGGATGTGCGATGTCAGAATTAGCCAGTGCTAGCCAGATGATTGATGTGTTGGGTGTGAATGAGCGCACCGCTCGAAAAATTTCCGCAAAGGCACTGTCAGAAGTGGTGTCTGCGCGGTATGAGGAATTATTTTCATTGGTACGCAATGAATTGAGACGTAGTGGTTTTGAAGATTTAGTTGCAGCAGGAATTGTGCTCACCGGTGGAGCATCGAAAGTAACAGGTGCAATCGAGTTGGCAGAAATGTGCTTCGAAATGCCTGTTCGCCATGGGTTCGCACAGAAAATTGCGGGCATGCCAGACGCGGCTTCGAATCCTTCACTCGCCACAGGCGTGGGTTTATTATTGCATGGCTTTCAACAACAATACGAAGGGGGGTATAATGTCCCCGTATTGGGTGATGGCCGTGGTATGTGGTCACGTATGAAAAATTGGTTTAATGGGAATTTTTAGTCACACGACGAGAGGTATGTAATGTTTGAATTAATAGAAAGCCAGCAAGACAATGCCGTCATTAAAGTCGTTGGCGTTGGTGGTGGCGGCGGGAATGCTGTTGAACATATGCTGGCCGAAAACATCGATGGCGTAGAATTCATCTGTGCGAACACGGATGCGCAAGCGCTGAGAAATTCTCAAGCCAAGATCTTAATCCAACTAGGTGATGAACTCACAAAAGGACTGGGTGCGGGTGCTAACCCTCAAATAGGCCGTGAGGCCGCTGAAGAAGATCGTGAACGCATCAAAGATATTTTACGGGGTGCCGACATGGTCTTTATCACTGCAGGCATGGGTGGTGGGACAGGGACAGGTGCGGCGCCTGTTTTTGCTCAAATTGCAAAAGAGCTCGGTATCTTGACTGTTGCGGTCGTGACAAAGCCGTTTTCGTTTGAAGGCAAGCAGCGCGCACTGGCGGCAGATGAAGGCATTCGTCGTTTAGCGGAGCATGTTGACTCTTTGATTACTATTCCGAACAATAAACTCTTGAGTGTTTTGGGAAAAAACATTAGCTTATTGAATGCCTTTAAAGCGGCTAATAATGTTTTGTTAGGTGCGGTGAAAGGTATTTCTGATCTCATTACCCGTCCCGGGCTTATTAATGTCGATTTTGCCGACGTGCGAACCGTCATGTCTGAGATGGGCATGGCTATGATGGGAACGGGCACTGCATCCGGTGAGGAGCGCGCTCGCCAAGCGGCAGAGGCCGCTATTGCGTCCCCTCTGCTTGAAGACGTGAATTTTTCAGGCGCACGAGGCATTCTCGTGAATATTACCGCGGGCCCTGATATGTCTATCGGTGAATTTGAAGAAGTAGGTGATGTGGTCAAGGAATTTATTTCTGACGATGCCACAGTCGTTGTCGGCACCGTCATTGACCCTGACATGAAAGACGAGCTTCGCGTGACCGTGATCGTAACTGGACTGGGTGAAGTCCGGCAGAAGCAAGCTCAACAGACACCTGGCAAAGCCCGGTTGATGGAGTCAAGGCGCCTGGATGGCTCACTTGATTATCAGCAACTGGAACGCCCTGCGGTCATGCGCAAGCAAGCATCCGCTCCAGAATCTGCGCGTCAGGGTGGTGATGCCATTCCAGACGTGGATTATCTGGATATTCCTGCCTTTTTGCGCAGGCAAGAAGAAGCGTGATATACTTTACGATATTTGCAAGAGTATTTGCGCTCAAGAACCAGGGGACGCTAAAAAGTGAGCATTGAATGACAAAACAACGAACGCTTAACAAGTCGATCCAGGCGACAGGCGTCGCCCTGCATTCCGGTGAACCTGTGCTTATCACGCTGAATTCAGGGCCAGAAAACTCAGGTATTGTTTTTGTCAGAACAGATTGCGATCCGCCAGTTGAAATTCCCGCTCATTTTGAAAATGTTTGCGATACCATGCTTTGCACATCTTTGCAGAGTAATGGCGTAAAAATAGCCACTGTTGAGCATTTGCTCTCAGCCTTGGCAGGCCTTGGCATTGACAATGCGGTGATTGAGGTGAATGCGGCTGAAATCCCCATCATGGATGGAAGTGCGGCACCCTTTGTTTTTTTAATTCAATCGGCAGGCATTCGCGAACAATCAGCACCGAAGCGCTATATTCGTATTTTAAAGCCCATCCGCGTTGAAGACAATGGCAAATACGTGCAGTTTACGCCCCACAACGGATACAAAATATCGTTTACCATTGACTTTGATCACCCTGTCTTTAATAACAAACCACAAACAGCCACGTTGGATTTTTCAGTCACTTCTTATGTAAAGGAAGTGTGCAGGGCAAGAACCTTTGGCTTCTTGTCTGATTATGAAAAACTCCGGGAATGTGATTTAGCAAAAGGCGGCAGTTTGGCCAATGCGGTTGTTGTAGATAATTACCGCGTGTTGAACGAAGATGGCTTGCGTTTTGAAGATGAGTTTGTCAAACATAAGGTTTTAGATGCCATCGGTGACTTGTATCTTCTTGGGTCCAGTTTAATTGGAGCCTTTGAGGGGTATAAATCAGGTCATGAGTTGAATAATAAGCTATTGCGCGAACTGATTGTTCGACAGGATGCGTGGGAATACACTTATTTTGATGAGAAAAATCCAAAGCCTTCTAAACAACCCGCGGGTTTAATGCCTGCGGTGGCGTAGAGCACACTTTCCGCTACGGCGTAAGATATGAGGATGCGGTAGATGCAGATGCTACTGTGGGTTTGCTCCTTTTGATAGGCGCTTCTTCCTCATGGTCTGACTCGCTTGCCCCCCAAAAGGCATGGAATGATGGTGTTCTGGCCACAGCCAACCCAGGTTTTATGGGGTCATGGTGCAATTCAAAATCATCATGGGTGTGGACTTCTATCCGGAAGTCATTATTACTGTCGGGGAACGGGCCGTCAGGGAGCAGCGATAACAGCGCGTCGGCGGATAACGCAGTCTCGGATGTTAAAACGTTTGAGCCGCTCGATGTGTGCATCACAATTGTTAAGGTTTCAGAGAAACAGGCCTTTAAAGAAAGCAACGCGGCAATGGCCCAAACCAACGTGCCTGGACTGGGTTGGAAGTGACCGCTTTTATTGGTGATGTGGGTGATTGATTCATAATCCTCTGAAAAATAAATGTTCCCAGCGGAACAACAGTGACTGCGTATGTGCGCATGATCTGGAATAGAACTGCTGGGCCGACCTTCCTTCGCAAACCAGATTTTTCCTTTATCATCTACCGTGTATCGAACAGCCAGTCGATCTCGTGTGTCATCTTCATCATCAGATTGTCTAGCTGGGATGCGTTTTAATTCTTTTATCAATTCAGGCAGTGCTGCATACGAGTAGATGTGATGGCGGTAACCTCGCAGAGGCCCGTCACAAACGTCATTCAGTGGTGACATGATTTTTTTTTCTTGATATGCAGCTGAAAGGAGGGCTTTGATTTCTTCAATGGTCATGATTATTAATGCCTAAATACAAAAATTTCGTGCATTATACCATAATATATAGCGGTTTCGTCAAAAAATAAGTTTATAAATAATAAAAATGATCAACTGGACCCTGTCCATGGCCTATTCTGAAATGACTGCCCGATTGAATGGCCTGTGTTAAATAGTGTTTTGCCGCACCCACGGCATCGTATAACGTATAGTGCAGCGCGAGATAAGATGCAATGGCGGACGACAGGGTACAGCCTGTGCCATGGGTGTTAATGGTATCAATGCGCTCGGCATGAAACCAATCATGATTGCCATGCAAGTGTGAATACAGGACGTCAGAGGATTTTTCGCTTCTCAGGTGCCCTCCTTTAATCAGCACATCCACCTGATATCGTTCTCCTAATGTTTCTGCTGCATGCTCCATCTGTGCGAATGTAGTAATCAATTCCCCTAGCAAGGTTTCGGCTTCAGGAATATTGGGCGTTAACACGGTGACAAATGGAAGGAGTCGTTGCTTTAAAAAATCAATCGTATTGGGATCAATCAATGCACACCCATTTTTGGCGACCATCACTGGATCAAATACAATGTGTTTTGGTTTTAGTGTTTGCATTGCTGCAGCGACTACCTCAATCACGTGTTCGTTGTGCAGCATGCCAATTTTTACAGCTTGTATGTCTAAATCACTGAATACGGAATCAATCTGTTGCTGGATGAAAGCCGGTGACACATCCTGAATGGCTTGCACACCACACGTATTTTGAGCAACCAATGCGGTAATAATGGATGCTGCATAACTTCCTGTGGCTGAAATGGTTTTGATGTCGGCTTGGATGCCAGCACCGCCTGAAGGGTCTGTTCCTGCAATCGTGACTACGCAAGGGGGGTTAACTTTTCGCATAATCGCTCCGTTTAGGCATTGTGTATAAGGCGTCTAAAAATGCTACTTTAAATGAGCCGGGCTTTCTGGCATGAATCGCTGCCATTTCACCACACACACCATAAAAGAGAGTGGCAGCAGTTGCTGCTTCAAAAGGAATGGGGTGAACCGCATGAAATGCACCAACGATGGCCGATAATAAACAGCCCGTCCCGGTAACTCGAGGCATGAGAGGTGAGCCACGTTCAAAAAAATGAATATCATTGGTATCAACAATAGCATCTGTCGCACCGCTGATGACCACAGTGACATTGTGAGCCGCTGCGAGCGTCTTCGCGCTGTCGATGGCATGATGCGTGTCTGAAAGACTATCTACCCCTTTCGTGTAATGCGTGGTGTTACCTGCTAAAGCAATAATCTCACTGGCATTTCCACGTAGGATGGCGATATCAAATTCAGCCAGTATGCGTTTGCATGCAGTTGTCCGATAAAGACTAGCGCCAGCCCCCACAGGGTCTAGCACAATGGGTTTGTGGGTAGCATTGGCCAATTGACAAACCTGCTCTGCGTGTTTGATAAACACATTATTCAACGTCCCTGGATTGATGACCACAGCCGAGGCGATGTTGATTAAGTCAGCGGATTCTTGCGACGCTTGGCTCATAACGGGAGAAGCGCCGAGGCTCAGCAACCCATTTGCTACAAAGTCCATGGTCACATCATTGGTGATATTGAGGATTAAAGGCTTTTCCTGTTTGATGCGCTTGATAATACGCTCAATGTTTTCAAACATGGGGTTTCTCCTGCATGGCGTTAATCAGATCTATGGCGGCAAGGCGTGCATTCAGCTGGTTATGGATGGCGCCAACCACAGCAACGCCATCCACGCCACATGCCATGGTTTGTTGGATGTTTTGTCGATTAATGCCACCAATGGCGACCACGGGATGAATCGATTGCCCTGTGATGCGTTTAAGTCCTTCTAGTCCCCAAATGGTTTTGCAATCGGGTTTCGTTCGACTAGGAAAAACCGCACTGGCTCCTATATAATCAATGCAGGTCAGTTGATTGGCTACCGCTAGATCGACGAATGTCTCAACAGACAGACCAATCCATTTATCGGGTCCCAATATGTCTCGGGCCTTCTGTGGGTCGAGATCGGTTTGTCCAAGATGGACTCCCGCTGCATCGACGGCCTTAGCAATTTCAACATGGTCGTTAATAATCAGCGGAATATTGAATGGGGTTAAAATGGCTTTTAGTGCCATGGCCACAGCATAAATGTCTGTGAGAGGCGCTTTTTTTTCACGAAATTGAATGAGCGTGACCCCGCCTGAAATGGCGTTCAGAATAAATTGTTGATACGCCTTGAGCGACGTGTCTGGAAGATGAGTGACTAAACAAAGCTGTAGCTTTTCTTTTAACATCAATGGTCTCGCTTCACTGCAAATCCCGCCAGTTCAGCCAGTGCTTCTTTATACACCGAATCGGGCAAAACATTCAAGGCTGCTATTGCCTGATCGACTTCATTTTCAGCAACGCTATGGGTGAACTCTATCGCTTGCGTTTGTGCAATGGCATCCATGATTTCAGGTAAATGTTGCAAGGTGCCTTCTTTCAAACTGAGTTTTACCATGGTTTGTTGAGCGATTGTTCCGTGTTTTAAGACATGAAGCAAGGGCAGCGTTGCTTTTCCATCAGCCAAGTCATCGCCTACGTTTTTGCCCAATGTACTCGCATCAGAACAATAATCAAGGGCATCATCAATCAATTGAAACGCGTTTCCTAAATGCAGCCCATAAGCATATAACCCATCGTTCACCGCTGTGTTTGAATGGCTAATTAAAGCGCCCAATCGTGCGGATGAGGCAAAGAGCAATGAGGTTTTCGATCGAATGACATCAAAGTAGTCTTCCAGTGTGAGGCCATAGTTGTGGCGGTTCGATAGCTGTTTGAGCTCACCACACCCGATTTGATCAGCCATATCGGTCAATAATTGCATGATGTTTAAATCGCCTACATCAATCATGAGCTGCATGTATTGGGTAAATAAATAATCGCCCACTAAAATGCTCGCCTTGCTACCCCAAATGGTATTAGCGGTCTCGCGCCCTCGGCGAAGGGTTGATTCATCAATGACATCGTCATGCAACAAGGTTGCCGTGTGAAAAAATTCAATCATTGCGGCTAGGGAGACGTGGTGGTGCCCGTTGTAATGACAGGCACGACTGGCTAATAATACAATTAGGGGGCGTAAACGTTTTCCCCCGCTTTGCACGATATGATTGGCTAGATCATCGATTAAACCACCTTGTGATTTAATTTTATTGATGATCAATGCATTAACGGCATCAAAATCGTGACTCACTAGGGCGCGAATACGCTGAATGGTCATGGCGGGTTCCAATGTATAGAATGTATGAATCGTAAACGGGCGACTTGGTTGCTGTCAAGGCTGACCGGTCACAATACGGTTTTTTCATGTATCCAGGATCTAGCAGTCCATGTCAGCAAGCGCTATGATGTTGGCCATGAGACGTTAGACTGGATGTGAAGGAGTATGACCAGATGATTGGAAATCAGAAAAAAGTAATATTGGCCGGCGCCATTGGCAATGCATTGGAGTGGTATGACTTCACAATCTATGCATTTTTTGTTCCAATAATTGCCATGCAATTTTTCCCAAACAAAGATCCGTTTTTATCACTGTTAGCAACGTTTGGTGTTTTTGCTGTCGGTTTTTTAGTGCGACCACTAGGGGCTATTCTGTTTGGTTATATTGGGGATCACGCTGGGCGCAAAAAGGCGTTGGTTCTTTCCATGATCATGATGTCATTTCCTACGTTTTTAATCGGTATATTGCCTAATTTTTACTCCATTGGAATCATGGCGCCGATACTGTTAATCGTGTTACGTATTGTTCAAGGACTGGCTGTGAGTGGGGAGTTAACAACGGCCACTGTTTTCTTGATTGAGCATGCACAATGGAATAAACGCGGTGTTGCCGGGAGTCTGGCTATGGCTGGCGCACTATTTGGAATGGTATTAAGCGCTGTATTTGCAACGGGTATGACCGAGTTAGTGAGTGATATACAGCTGGCAGCCTGGGGATGGCGTGTTCCTTTTTTACTGGGCGGAATGATTGGTGTATTCGGATTGATTGTGCGATTACGCGCAGTTGAACCCGCGGTGTATGAACAAGCGCAAGCAACGATAAAAGCGGCAGGAGAACCTATATCAGTTGTGAGCCATATTTCCAGCTTGAATTATCGCACATTATTAATTGGTGTGTTCCTAACATCGATCATGGCGATTGCCAACTATTTCCTCATCGCTTACTTCAATACGTTTTTGGTAGAAACACAAGGGCTGGCTTTGAGACCCGTGATGGTAGTGAACACGATTGCCATTACCATACAAGTAATAATGACCGTACTCATGGGCCGTGCATCAGACTATGTTGGAAGGCAAGCGGTATTGGCGGCGGGCATGTTAAGTCTGACCGTGTTGATTTACCCTATATTTTGGCTGCTGACGCAACATGATATTTATTTGGCATTCGTTGGAGAAGTCTTGTTTGCATTGGCAGCAGGGGCCCTGACAGGCGTCATTCCCACAACGCTCGCTGAATTATTTGATACGCATCACCGCAACATGGGTATATCCATTAGTTATAATGTTGCCTTGGCTTTGTTTGGAGGGACAGCGCCGCTAGTGGCCATTGCTTTGGTTGCTAGAACGCACGATTTATTTGCACCCGCGTGGTATTTAATGAGCTTCGCTATTATTGCTTTTTTAGCGTTATTAACATTGGGGAGGCATTCACCGAAATTTTCATGGCGAATGAAGAGTGGTGGTGGGATGAAGATGGCAATCGAGTAGGGGGGGTACCTACTCGATTTTCAAAAGAGCGTTAAAAAAAGATGGTTTTCAAGACCAGCAAGGTTTACAATATCGACTTCGGGGCCTATAGCTCAGTTGGTTAGAGCAGCGGACTCATAATCCGTTGGTCCAAGGTTCAAGTCCTTGTGGGCCCACCAATAGAATCAAGTTGTTACGCGCAGCTCCGCAAAATCCAAT
>CAMAYA010000026.1 GCA_945862275.1 Legionella genomosp. 1
CCTGCATGGTGGACGTGCTGTACCGCCTGTCTGAATTTTATATGGAAGAGTCCTGTGGACAATGCACACCTTGCCGTGAAGGAACCGGTTGGTTGGTTCGTTTGTTGCATCGGATTAAAGAAGGGCATGGCGAACCCGGTGACATTGAAAAATTAGTCAATGTTGCCAATGGCATAGAAGGCCGCACCATTTGCGCCCTGGGTGAAGCGGCAGCATGGCCTGTTCAGAGTTTCGTCAAGCATTTTTACGATGAGTTTAATTCATACATTAAGAAGGTTTAACAATGGCCACCATTGAAATCGACGGCAAAACAGTTGACGTGGAAAACGGAAAGATGATCATCGAAGTAGCCGATGAGCTGGGTATTTATATCCCGCGTTTTTGCTACCATAAAAAATTATCCGTTGCGGCGAACTGTCGCATGTGTTTGGTTTCGGTGGAAAACAACCGAAAAACAGTGCCCGCCTGTGCCACGCCGATTACCAACGGCATGAAAGTGTTTACCAAATCCAAAGAGGCCATTCAGTCTCAGGCGGCGGTGATGGACTTCTTGCTGATCAATCATCCGCTTGATTGCCCTGTTTGCGACCAAGGTGGGGAATGCGAATTGCAAGACGTGTCGATGGGGTATGGTCGAGATGCGTCGGTTTATGATGAAAGCAAGCGCGCGGTCAGCAGTGATGATATTGGTCCATTGATTGCAATGGAAATGACGCGCTGTATTCATTGCACCCGTTGCGTTCGTTTTGGGGATGAAGTAGCCGGCTTGCCTGAATTAGGCGGCATAGGCCGTGGTGAAGACATGCAAATCGGCACGTATATTAAACACAGCGTGGCGTCAGAAGTGTCCGGCAACGTGATTGATTTGTGTCCTGTTGGCGCGTTGACCTCCAAGCCCTACCGTTTTACCGCGCGTGCTTGGGAGATGGCCCAACACAACAGTATTGCCCCTCACGATTGCTTGGGCTCGAATATTTACTTGCATACGCGACGCAATGAGCTCATGCGTGTGGTCCCAAAAGAGCACGAAAGCATTAATGAAACGTGGTTATCTGATCAAGACCGTTTTAGTTATTTAGGGCTTTTGAGCGCGGCACGTGCTACACAGCCGATGATTAAGCGCGATGGGCTATGGGAAACGGTCGACTGGCAAACCGCATTAACCTTTGCCGCAAGTGGCATGAGCCGTGTGTTAAAACAGCATGGGCCTGAGCAATTTGCGGCATTTGCATCCTCATCTTCTACAGTAGAAGAACTGTATTTATTGCAAAAATTGATGCGAGGCCTAGGTGTTAATAACCTAGACCATCGTTTGCAACAAACAGATTTTCGTGATCAGGCGTCTCAAACCGTCATCCCGACCAGCGCACTCCCTTATGCTCAATTAGAAAACCAATCTGCTATTTTATTGATCGGTTGCAATATTGACCGAGAAGTTCCATTGGCGGGCATTCGTGTGCGAAAAGCCTTTACTAATGGAGGCTGCATCTATGCTATCAATCCGGTCGCGTATTCATATCGTTTTGATGTAACGAGTCAATTGATTGTAGCCCCACAAGAAATGCCCCTGCGATTAGCGGCTTTGGTTTTGGCATTGGTCGATGATGTAACGGTGTTGCCTGAAGCGTTACAAAAATTAATGATTGGCCTCACGGCTGATGCGGCTACGAAGGCCATCGCTGCGGCACTGCGTTTACCCAATGCCGCCATTGTAACCGGGGCATTGTGTGAAAATCACCCGGATGCAGCTCTTCTGCGGACATTGATTTACTGGTTGGAACAACTCAGTGGTGCACGTACAGTTCGTTTGACCGTTGGTGCCAATAGTGCTGGCGCCTCCTTGGCGGGCATGTTGCCGCACCGCACGGTAGCAGGAAAAGCCGTTGAGCCCGCGGGTCTTTCCGTTCGTGATGCATTGGATGCGCGGCTGAAGGGCTATTTACTGATGGCCGCAGAACCGGGTTTCGATTTTTCAAATCCACATGGTGCGCGGCAATCGATGTTGGCTGCAGAATTTGTTGTGGTGTTGTCGGCCTTTCAAGACGAATCAATTCAAGATTATGCTGATGTGATTCTTCCAATGGCCGCTTTTACTGAAACATCCGGCACTTATATTAATTTGGATGGCTTGTGGCAGACGGTAAAAGGCGCCATCACGCCCCCCGACGTTGCACGTCCCGCGTGGAAGATTCTGCGCGTTTTGGCCAATATATTGCACGTCGATGGGTTTGAGTATGCATCTACTGATGACATCTTAGATGAAGTGAAGTCGCTGGCAGACAGAATGCACGCGCGTGCTTATGCGCCGTTTTATCCAGCGTCACTGCCTCTGAGTCAGGATGACCTGGTTCGCGTGGGTGAATGGCCGTTGTATCGAGGAGACGCTATTGTTCGTCATGCAAACGCGCTGCAGAATTGCGCCTCGGCCGAGTCGGCCTGCGTTCGCGTTCACCCGAAAACTGCCAAACGGCTTCATTTAGATGGGCGTGCCACTGTATCTCAAGGTGATATTAAGATAACATTGCCGCTGATATGCGATGAGCGGATAGCGCCTGATGTGATCTGGGTCGCCAATGCCATGCCGGAAACCGTGGATTTAGGGCATGCCTTTGCGGCGATTACAATACAATAAGAGTGGGTCATAACATGCTACAAAATATTAGCATATTGCTGTGGATTATAATTAAAATCTTAGTCATCGTTCTTCCCTTGTTGCTTTGCGTGGCTTATCTGACGTTTGCCGAGCGCAAGGTGATTGGCTATATACAAGTGAGGATTGGTCCTAACCGCGTAGGCATTGCTGGTTTGTTACAGCCTATTGCAGATTTGATTAAACTGATTTCTAAAGAAATCATTATTCCAACGCGTTCCAACAAATATCTTTTTGTCATCGCACCCTTGTTTGCCTTGATTCCGGCGCTTGCGGGCTGGGCGGTTGTGCCCTTTGAAGAAGGGCTAGTGTTGGCGAATATAGATGCGGGTGTATTGTATTTGTTTGCGTTGAGTTCATTGGGTGTATATGGCGTATTAATAGCCGGTTGGGCATCCAACTCCAAATATGCCATGTTAGGCGCCCTGCGCAGCGCCGCGCAAACGGTTTCCTATGAAATTGCCATGGGGTTTGCGCTGGTGGGTGTTTTATTAGCCGCAGGCAGTATGAATATCAGCGATGTGGTGCATTCTCAACAAGGTGGCATATGGCATTGGTGGTTTCTTCCGTTACTGCCATTGTTCATGGTGTTTTGGATTGCAGCCATGGCCGAGACAAACCGCGCCCCGTTTGATTTGGCAGAAGGGGAGTCTGAAATTGTAGCGGGCTTTCACGTGGAATATTCAGGCATTGGCTTCGCGCTGTTTTTTTTGGCGGAATACGCCAGCATGATTTTGATTGCAACCATGATGACGCTGTTGTTTTGTGGCGGTTGGCTTTCTCCTTTTGAAGGGGTGCCTGTTCTGGGCGATGTCTTTTTTGTGGTTCCCGGCATGGTCTGGTTGTTGTTGAAAATATCGTTTTTTTTGTTTGTGTATTTATGGGTCCGGGCCACGTTCCCACGCTACCGGTACGATCAGTTAATGCGTTTGGGCTGGAAGGTCTTAATTCCTGTGACCATTGTTTGGGTCATTGTCACGGCCTCGATGGTATTGGCCCACCTTAAACCTTGGTTTTGATGAATCAAATGAGCCTTTTAATGAAAAAAATATATCGATACATCAGGCATTATGTGCGTAGTTTTTTGCTGCTGGATTTATTGGCAGGCTTAAGACTGACGGGCAAATATTTATTTAAGAAAAAAATCACGGTGCAGTTTCCAGAAGAGCAAACGCCCTTATCGCCCCGTTTTCGCGGCATGCTGGCGTTACGGCGTTATGTAAATGGTGAAGAGCGATGCATTGCGTGCAAATTGTGCGAGGCCGTTTGCCCTGCGTTGGCGATTACGATTGAGTCTGAACCGCGAGAAGATGGATCCAGACGAACAACGCGCTATGATATCGACGTGTTTAAGTGTATCAACTGCGGCTTGTGTGAAGAGGCTTGCCCCGTTGATGCCATCGTTCTCACGCCCATTCAGCATTACCATATCAGTGAACGCGGCCAAAACATCATGACCAAAGAAAAATTGTTGGCCGTGGGTGATTTGATGGAAGATCGTTTGGCGGCTGATAGGCTGACCGATAAAGAATACCGCTAACGGGGTGCAAAATGCATGAGTTGTTGTTGCAAGTGATTTTTTACGTGTTTGCAGGCTTGACTGTTCTGTCGGCATTGATGGTTATTACTCAAAATAACCCAGTACGCTGTGTGCTGTTTTTAGTATTTACCTTTTTTACCAGTTCGGTTCTCTGGATTTTAGTGAATGCTGAGTTTTTGGCATTGATTTTAGTTTTGGTTTACGTCGGCGCGGTCATGACGTTGTTTTTATTCGTGGTGATGATGTTGAACATTGACATGGAGTCGATGAAAAAACAGATGATTTGGTATTTGCCGTTTGGTCTGATATTGGTGGCCTTATTGGTGAGTTTATTGATGGCAGCCTTGCCGAAAGAAGGATTTCTTGTTTCAGCGCAGGCAAGTGGACAGGCCATATCCGATACAGAAGCCTTGGGGTTGGTTCTGTATACCGATTACGTGTTCGCATTTGAATTGGCGGCCGTGATTTTATTGGTGGCTATCATTGCAGCAATTACGTTGGTTCATCGCAACCCCATTCGCTCAAAACGTCAAAACATGGTGAGTCAAATCATGACGCGTCGAGAAGACCGGGTGACGTTGATTAACATGAAATCGGAGAAACCATGATCCCCGTAACAAATTATCTCATATTGAGCGCTATTTTATTTGGCTTGAGCTTGGTTGGTATTTTGCTGAATCGCCGCAATGTGATTTTGTTACTGATCTGCGTTGAACTGATGTTGCTGGCTGTTAATACGAATTTTCTTGCGTTCTCCCACTATTATGGTGGAAATGCTGGCGAAGTTTTTGTCTTTTTTATTCTGACGGTTGCGGCGGCTGAAGCGGCGATTGGTTTGGCCATTGTGCTGTTGCTCTATCGAAATCGGGGCAATATCAATGTGAACAAGATGAATCATTTAAAAGGGTAGTCACGTGAGTATTTTACAGTGCTGTTTAATTGTTGTGTTGGCCCCATTGCTGGGTTGTGTGATTGCAGGCTTTTTTCGTAAACAGATTGGCCGCACGGCGGCACATCGGGTCACGATTGCAGGCGTCGGAATATCCTTTATTCTGTCAGTGTATGTGGCATGTGTTGTGTTAACGGGCCAAGCACCGATATTGGATACCAATCTTTATACCTGGGCTAGCGGTGGGGACTTGTTCCCTTATGTGTTTCATATTGGTTTTTTAATTGATCCGCTCACGGTTGTGATGATGGTTGTCGTCACCTTTGTTTCGCTGTTGGTGCACATATACAGCATTGGTTACATGGTAGATGATGCGGGCTATCAACGATTTTTTAGCTATATTTCATTGTTTACATTCATGATGCTGATGTTGGTAACGGCAAACAATTTCTTGCAATTGTTTTTTGGTTGGGAAGGGGTGGGCTTGGTATCGTATTTATTGATTGGGTTCTGGTACCACAAAGAATCTGCCAATCAGGGCTCCATGAAAGCGTTTATTGTGAACCGTGTCGGTGACTTTGGGTTTGTCTTAGGCATTGCGATGGTATTTGCATACACCGGCAGTTTGGATTATGCGACTGTATTTAAAAGCACGAATGGGTTAATCAACCAAACGATCGTCTTGTTTAGTGGGCACACGTGGTCGGTCATCACGGTGATGTCGCTGTTGCTATTTGTAGGTGCTATGGGAAAATCAGCCCAAGTTCCTTTGCATGTGTGGTTGCCTGAATCCATGGAAGGCCCCACACCGATTTCGGCTTTGATTCACGCAGCCACAATGGTGACGGCTGGTGTCTTTATGGTGGCCCGCATATCACCCATCATTGAATTATCCACAACGGCATTGACCGTGGTGCTGGTCATTGGCGCAACAGGCGCGCTGTTTACGGGGATATTGGCGTTGGTGATGAATGATATCAAGCGGGTAGTGGCTTATTCTACTTTGTCACAGCTCGGTTACATGATGGTTGCAATGGGGGCCTCTGCTTATAGCGCTGGGATATTCCATTTGTTAACGCACGCATGCTTTAAAGCGCTTCTCTTCTTAGGCGCAGGCTCGGTCATTATTGGCATGCATCATGAACAGGACATGCGTAAAATGGGCGGCTTGTGGCGAAAAATGCCCATCACCTATGTGACGTTTTTAATCGGAACACTAGCATTGTGTGCGGTCCCTCCTTTCGCAGGTTTTTATTCAAAAGATACCATTATTGAAGTAGCCAAGCTGTCAGATATCCCAGGCAGTGGGTATGCATATTTTTGTGTGGCTGCGGGCGCCATGGTCACGGCCTTGTACAGCTTCCGGGCTTTTTTTATGACGTTCCATGGCAAGCCCCGCATGGACGAGGAAACCTTTGCTCATGTGCATGAATCCCCGTGGGTCGTTTGGATGCCTTTGGTGGTCTTGGCGATTCCTTCCGTGATATTGGGCTATGTGTTGTATATGCCGATGCTCTTTGCACGCAAAACCATTTTAGCGCCCTCGTTGTTTGTTCTTCCGGAGCATCATGCATTGGCTGAATTGACCACGGAAATTACGTCTCCCATGGCCACCCTCGTGCACGCGCTGACCTCCGAAATTTTCGCCATCACGTTACTGGGTATAGCCTTGGCCTATATTGCTTATATTGCCTGGCCTCAAATCCCAGACCGATTGGCAAGGGTATTTTCATGGCCGTACCGTCTGCTCGTGAATAAATATGGATTTGACGCATTTAATGATCGGGTGTTCGTTGGGGGGAGCAAGGCCTTGGGACGATTATTCTATCAATTTGGCGATCAAAAAATCATCGATGGCACGCTCGTGAACGGCTCTGGACGCACGGTTAGGTGGTTTGCTATGAAAGGACGAGTCATTCAAAGTGGGTATTTGTATCATTACATCGCGGTAATGGTGTTTGGCTTATTTGGGTTTTTGTTTTGGATTTTGTAAGTTAAGGTGAGGGTATGCAGCATTTGCTTAATGTATTAATTTGGTTGCCCATTATTGGAGGTGCTGTTGTAGCGCTCACCGGTGATGATAGCAAGCCTAATTTAGCGCGATTAACGTCTTTGGCAATTGTATTGTTGACGCTAATCTTATGTGTTCCGTTGATAGCCGGATTTGATATCAATGCCACTGCCATGCAATACGTGGATGAGATGGATTGGATGCCTTCATTGGGCATTCAGTACAGCTTGGGCATTGATGGTTTATCACTGCTGTTGATTGTTTTGAGTATCTTCACCAATCTGATTGTGATTTTGGCCACTTGGACCAGTATAAAAAAACGTGTAGGCCAATATCTGGCTGCTTTCTTAATCATGCAAGGCCTGTTGGTCGGTGTTTTTTCGGCCATGGATGCAGTGGTATTTTACATATTTTGGGAAGCAACGTTGATTCCGATGTACTTAATCATTGGAATATGGGGTTCTGAAAACCGTGTCTATGCTGCGATCAAGTTCTTTTTATATACGTTCTTAGGCTCAGTGCTCATGTTGGCGGCCTTTTTATACTTAGGCTTTTTAGCCGGCACGTTTAACATTGAAACGCTGTATGGGATTAAGTTAGGCGCTACGGCACAAACACTGATATTTATTGCCTTTTTTCTTGGCTTCGCCATCAAAATCCCTATGTTTCCGGTCCATACTTGGTTGCCTGATGCACATACCGAGGCGCCGGCGGGTGGTTCAGTGGTGTTGGCCGCTATTCTATTAAAGCTGGGCGCGTACGGGTTTATTCGGTTTGCATTGCCCATTGTGCCGGATGCATGCAGTGAATATGCGATGTGGATGGTTGCATTGTCATTGATTGCCGTGGTTTATGTTGGTTTAATCGCAGTCGTTCAACAAGACGTGAAACGTCTGATTGCTTATTCGTCTATTTCTCATATGGGGTTTGTTACCTTAGGTTGCTTTGCTATTTTTGCGGTCGCCAAACAAGGCCATTTAAATGGTGCCGGCTTGCTCCTGGAAGGGGCCATTGTAATCATGGTGTCGCATGCATTTGTTTCCAGTGCAATGTTCGCAGGTGTTGGCTTTATATATGACCGCATGCACACACGACAAATCAAGGATTTTGGTGGGATTGTAAATAGCATGCCCATCTTTGCATCGTTCTTTATGTTGTTTGCCATGGCCAATGCCGGATTGCCCGGCACCTCCGGCTTTGTTGGGGAATTCATGGTGATTCTTGGCAGTATTGATGCGGGCTTTTGGGTTGCTTTTTGGGCAGCCAGCACCTTGATCATTGGTGCGGGTTATACGCTATGGATGTACAAGCGCGTTATTTTTGGTGCAGTAGTCAATCCGCAGGTGGCAGCACTGCGAGATCTCAACGGCTTTGAAATGAGTGCTTATGTCTTATTGGCGCTAATGGTCATTAGCATGGGCGTATATCCAAAACCGATGCTGGACTATGTGCATCACACCGTAGCGCATACGTTAACGCTAGCGAATCAATCAAAACTATAGGTTAATTTGACATGACAGGATTACTCGAAAATATTCACCTGGCTTTACCTGAAATCATCATTTTGGTGACGGCATGCGTTGCGTTGTTGGGCGATTTGTTTATACGCCGTTGGGTTCCATCCATTGCCTTTATTTGTGCGGGCTTTGGGTTAGGCTTGGCGGCCTTGGTCAGCTTCTTATTTTTAGGCCAATTTAACATCACGATTTTGAATGGCTTGTTTATCAGTGATGATATGGGGCAATTGATGAAATTGTTTATATATCTCGCCGTGTTTTTGAGTTTTCTTTATTCCAAGGATTATTTAAAAGAGCGTCAAATGCCATCGGGTGATTATTACGTGTTGGGATTATTCTCAACGCTGGGGATGATGACGTTGGTATCGGCTCATTCGCTTCTCACCATTTACTTAGGCCTTGAGCTGCTATCGCTGCCTTTGTATGCGCTGACGGCCATTCGGCGCACCAATGGCGATGGTTCAGAAGCGGCTATGAAATACTTTGTTATGGGGGCGATAGCGTCTGGCATGTTGCTGTATGGCATGTCGTTGTTGTATGGTGCAACAGGCTATTTGGATTTGCATGACATTGCCACGGTGATTGCATCGACCGACCTTTCAGAGCGCGGCATGCTGTCTTACGCATTGGTATTTATTGTGGCGGGCGTGGGCTTCAAATTGGCAGCCATGCCTTTTCACATGTGGGCGCCAGACGTGTATGCCGGCGCGCCCAGCTCCGTGACCTTATTTATCAGTGCCGCCCCTAAAATTGCAGCGCTTGGCATGGCACTTCGTTTATTCACGATGGGCTTAATGGATATAGTGGCTCAGTGGCAGCAATTGGTGCTTATCTTGGCGCTCTTGTCTGCAGGCGCTGGCAATCTGTTTGCTATTGCACAAAGCAACATCAAGCGCATGTTCGCTTATTCGGCCATTTCGCATGCGGGCTATGCCTTGTTTGGTATTTTAGCCGCGACAACGGCAGGATTTGCAGCATCGTTATATTATATTCTAGTGTATTCCATCATGTCCGCAGCCGCTTTTGGGTTGATTGTTTTGATGTCGCGTGCAGGCGTTGAAGTGGAGCAGATCGACGATCTCAAAGGCTTGAACAAACGCAATCCGTGGCTTGCTTTCCTGATGATGTTGGTGATGTTATCCATGGCCGGTGTGCCGCCTACCGTTGGATTTTTTACAAAATTATTGGTTCTTAAAGCGCTGGTTGATGTTCAAATGACATGGGTAGCGGTGATGGGCCTGGTTTTTGCTGTGATTGGCGCCTATTATTACCTGCGCATCATCAAAGTGATGTATTTTGACGATGCCGTCGATGCAACACCTGTGAAGCTACCGCGCACAACGATGACGGTATTTTCGGTCAATTGTTTGTCGTTGCTCTTCTTAGGCATTTTTCCAGGGGCATTGATTAGTGCATGCTTGAGCGCATTTTCGTGAGTTAACCCATTATCTCATGGTTCCACAATTGGGTTAAAAACGTATGCCATGGCAAGATATGGATGGTTAAATCGGCGCTAATCACCAAATCACGGGGGCGTTTGTCTTGTGAGATCACAATGGCTTTTGCATGAGGATGCTCTTCACAGAAGGCAATCAAACCCTTGAGGTCT
>CAMAYA010000027.1 GCA_945862275.1 Legionella genomosp. 1
TGGTGTGGATTTGGCTTAAAATGAGCTCAGGGTTGTCGATTAATAGGTGAGGGTTTTTGCTCAAGCCTTCGACATCGTTTGCCTTGGCAGCTTGATACATGGCAATTAAATCATCCAAGCGCGTGCCTTTTTTGGGCCGGATGGTTTGACGGTCCGCACGGTTTTGTTCTATGTCATCCAAACTAACATAATAACGATCTGCCTTCAGTTTTTGAGTGACCAAGTCTTCTACTTGTTTGCCTACTTGTTGACGCGGTTTCAGTGTGAAGGTGCTGTAGTCGTCTGAAACTTCGCCGAAACCATGCAGTATCTCTGACGTATCAATGCCGTTAAAATGCGTTTCTATAGATCGATTGAAGTCTACCATTTTATCTGCGGGTATATCGATCGGACCCTTTTCCCAATCGGTGCTACTAATGGATAAAACTGAGGTGATTTCAGCCAGGTATTGATTGGTGAGTGTGGCGCGCGCTTGCTTTTCATACGTGTTAAAAATATGTATGCTGTGTTCATCAAAATAGGTTTTTATTTGCTGGGTGTTCATCATCCCGGCGTGAATGTCTAATATAGTGGTGTTGACCGTGATACCGAATTGTTCTTGGTTGGCGAATTTTACCAGGGTGTCATAGACATGGACATCCATGCCGATTGCACCGACATATTGCGCATCATAACCGGCTTTCAATTGGCGCAAGGCCTGACAACGCGCCTTGGTGAGCTCATATTGAATCCAGTCTGTATCTTTTTGATGGTCTTGCAATACCGTGTAAAATCGACCATTGATGCCTGTTTCACAAGTGCCGATTGCCTCATCCATGGATTGTAATAGTGCTTTTTTAGCATCGGGCGTGAGTTTAAATCGTGGATCGTCTGTTGTGTATAAAAAGTAAAAATCTTCAAAGTAACTGACGCATTTTTCCAATGACAAATTAAATAAACTGTTGCTGGTTCTTTCACGGGTTGTTTTAAATAAAATCAACGTCTGTTGAAAAGCCGCGATGCCTATCTGCGCTCCGGCGCGTCTAGGCATGTCTTCAGCGCTCGTCAAAGACTCGGTTAAGCGCGTGATGAGAAAAGACCATTTTTCATGGGTTGATTTGGTGCTGTATTCTGGATCAAGCCTCACCAAATGCGCCTGTTTTTCGTCGTTGTAGGCGGCATATTGCGGTACTTCGTAAAATCGCTGGGTTGGAAGAAAAACAGTATTTTGATATAGCATACAAACCCCTTTACCATGGTTTTGATCGAACAAAAAAACAAAGTGTGCCGTTTTCGTGCTCCATTGTCAATTTTAAATGGGATTTAATGTAATGGCTCAGTTAGGGGCTGCAGCAATCCATTGGCTCAGAAGCCTGGGCTTGGAATTCATGTTGAGAAAAAAACAAGGCTTTCACGGATTTATTTTTGATTTTAACATACGACTTCTAATGTGCCTCATCCCAGTTTTGCCCGATGCCGATGGAAACCAGCAAAGGCACCGATAGCCTCACCGTCTCTTCCATCCGCACACGGACGGCTTCACGAGCCGATTCTATGGCATCTTCGTGTACTTCAAACACCAGCTCATCGTGGACCTGCATGATCATGCGGGCATCGGGACGGGTTTGTTGATTTTGCCAGCTCGCCACGGCCAACATGGCTTTTTTAATGATGTCTGCAGCAGTCCCCTGCATGGGCGCATTGATGGCAGTGCGTTCAGCGGCTTTTTGGCGCATGGCGTTGCGCGCATTGATTTCAGGCAAGTACAGACGGCGACCAAACAACGTTTCCACGTAACCCTGAAGACGCGCTTGCTCCCGAGTGTTGTCCATGTAAGTGAGCACGCCTGGATAGCGCTGAAAATAGCGATCGATGTAAAGTTGCGCATCACGGCGTTCCACGCCCAATTGTTTGGCCAACCCAAAGGCCGACATCCCATAAATTAGACCGAAATTAACGGCTTTTGCGCGCCGGCGCTGTTCTTTGCTGACGTCGTTTAAGTCGACTGAAAATATTTCACTGGCGGTCGCTGTGTGAATGTCCCAACCCTTGGCAAAGGCGTTGAGCAAATTGGGATCTTGTGATAAATGCGCCATGATGCGCAATTCAATTTGTGAATAATCTGCCGTGAGCAATACGTGCTTTGGCGGCGCAACAAAGGCTCGCCGGATCAAGCGTCCTTCTTCTGTACGAATCGGAATATTTTGTAAATTGGGATCGCTCGATGACAAGCGGCCTGTTGCAGCAACTGCTTGATTGTAGGACGTGTGCACGCGATGGGTCATCGGGTTGATGCGTTTGGGCAAGGCATCAATGTAGGTGGACACCAATTTGGTTAATCCACGGTATTCTAAAATTACGGCAGGCAGCTCGTAATCAAACGCCAGTTCTTGTAGCACGGCTTCGGCGGTTGACGGTTGGCCTTTGGGTGTTTTGGCCAAAACAGGTAGTTTTTGTTCTGTGTAGATTATTTCTTGGAGTTGTTTCGGGGAATTGAGATTGAATGGTTTCCCAGCCAGCCGATAAGCGTCCTGCTCGAGCGCAAGAATGCGGGCTTTTAAACGCACGCCATGCTTTAACAGCAAGGCCTCGTCAATCAGCACGCCATGCCGCTCAATGTCCGCCAAGACCGTGAGTAATGGTATTTCTATTTCATGCAACACGCGTCGCAAGGGTTCATCCAACTGAGGATACAGGCATTGATGCAGTTGCAATGTGACGGCAGCATCTTCTGCGGCATAGGGGGCTGCAATGTGCACTGGAATTTGGTTGAAACGCAGTTGCTTCGCCCCGCTGCCAGCGACATCCTTGAAGGTTATCGTTTTATGGCCTAAGTATTTCAGCGCCAGTGTATCCATGTCATGACGATTGGCGGTGCTATTGAGCAGGTAAGATTCCAACATGGTGTCAAATTCGATGCCTTGCAGTGTGATGCCATGATTCTTGAATACGCTGTAATCGTATTTTAAATTTTGCCCTGCTTTTTTGATTTGAGGGTTTTCTAAAATGGGTTTGAGGGCCGCCAAGACCGTTTCACGTGACAATTGCGGTGAGGCATCATCATGGGCAAGGGGGATGTAGGCCGGGTGCGCCGAGTCAATCGCCAGAGCAACACCTACGATCTCTGCTGCCATGATGTCAAGACTGGTCGTTTCTGTGTCTACACAGAATAATGAGCAAGCATTTAATTGGGTTATCCAGTCTGCAAATTGCGCCGGCTCAGTGATCACTTCATGTTTAAATGCAAGGGATGTGGGCATGGGCACGGCTAACGCTGCGGGTTCATTTTGAGTGGTGAGTTCTTTCAGCCAGGCTTTAAATTCATATTCACGGCTTAATGCCATCAGTTGTTCGCGGTTTTCGGGCTGTTGCTGAAGTTCGTTGAATCGAACCGGCAGTTCCACGTCTGTTTTGATGGTTACTAGTTTTTTGGAAAGGGCTAGTTGCGGCAAACTGGCACGCAAATACTCGCCTACTTTTCCTGGAATGGCATCGGCTGCAGCGACCAACTGATCCAGTGTTTGATACTCATTCAGCCATTTAGCCGCGGTTTTCGGGCCGCATTTATTCACGCCCGGCACATTGTCACTGGTGTCTCCAACCAAGGCTAAATAATCAATGATTTGTTCCGGCGTGACGCCAAATTTCTCTTTTACCCCAGCAACATCCAACGTTTGGCGACTCATGGTGTTGATGAGCGTGATGTGTTCATTCACCAGTTGAGCCATGTCTTTGTCGCCGGTGGAGACGACCACAGGCAAGCCTGCTTCTGTGGCTTGGCGCGCTAGCGTGCCAATGACGTCATCGGCTTCCACGCCGTCTATGATGAGCAAGGGAAAGCCCATGGCGCGCAATACGTTCAGCAAGGGTTCAAATTGGCTGCTTAACTCGACCGGCATGGGTGGACGGTTGGCTTTATACGCAGGGTACCATTCATCACGGAATGTTTTGCCTTTGGCATCAAATACAATGGCAATTTGCGTGGCATGGTAATCTTTGGCTAACCGTTTTACCATATTGGCCACGCCATAGATGGCTCCCGTTGCTTGTCCTTTTGAGTTGGTCAGCGGGGGCAATGCATGAAAGGCGCGGTAAAAATAGGAAGAACCATCGACTAAAATCAGGGGTTTTATCATGCTTTGTCTTTCTCTTGTTCAAGGGCTGCTAATTTTTCAGCCAATTGTGCGACGCGTTCTGTGAGTGCGCGTAGATTCTTACGCATGAACGGGATGCGTGTTGTGGCGAGTTCTTGTTCGATGGCTTTTTCTTTGGGGCGCGCTGGATTGCCTAAATAGATGTTGCCTTGTTTTAAATGTTTTTTAGGTGGAACGCCGGCACGCGCGCCCAAAATGACCCCGTCATCGATGCGCACATGATCACTGACGCCCACGTTGGCGGCAAAAATGACGTGATTGCCACTGGTGGTACTGCCTGCAATGCCGGTAAATGCACATAAAATATTGTGCTGACCTAGCCGAACGGAATGAGCAATCTGAACGAGGTTGTCAATTTTTGTCCCCTCACCAATGACAGTCGCACCTAATGTTGCGCGGTCAATAACGGTGTTCGCACCTATTTCAACATCATCCCCTATCACAACGTGGCCGACATGTGGCACTTTGACGTGTTTGCCATTTTCAAACGTGTACCCAAATCCATCGGAACCGATTACGGTTGACGCATGAATGCTGACACGTGCACCGATTGTGCAATTATCGTAAACAGTAACATGTGGGTGAAGGGTGGTGTGTTCACTTATAGTCACATCATGCCCGATGTGCACATGGCTTTTAATGACGCAATGATCCCCAATGTGACTGCCTGATTCGATCACCACGTAGGGCGCGATAGATATATTTTCCCCAAGCGTCACGTGCTCACCAATAATGGCGGTTGGGTGAATGCCTGTGACGGGTTTGTGTTCGGGATAAAAATGATACAGTAGCTGGATAAAGGCCTTGAATGGATTGGCCACTTGGATAACGGGTTTGTTCTGGCATGTCACATCGTGTCCGACTAAAATAGCAGCCGCATTGGATTTTTCTGCCAATTTTAAATTATCAGCGCCTTCGGCAAAGACCAGCGACTGGTCTAAGACGCGGTCAATCGGGGACAGGGCTGTCACCCGCAGGGTCTCATCACCCAGTACAACGCCTTGAATCAGGGCGGCAATTTCAAATAGAGATGCATTCATGAGGGTTTGTCCCATCGACCAGAAAAGCTGGTAATGATACCTTAAAACCGCCGCAATACCAATGCAGCGTTGGCTCCTCCGAAAGCAAAGTGATTGGAGAGTGCCATGTCGACAGGCTGTATCCGAGCAACGTTGGGAATGTAGTCAAGGTCGCACTGTGGGTCGGGATTGTGTAAATTGATGGTGGGTAACAAAATCCCGTGTTGCAAACTCATGACCGTGGCAATGATTTCCATCGCACCAGCAGCCCCTATCGCATGCCCCGTCATGGCTTTTTGAGCGGTAATGGGGATTTCTTTGGCGCGCGAGCCAAACACGGCCTTGATGGTTTCGGTTTCCGTGAGGTCATTTAATTGTGTGCCGGTACCATGCGCATTGATATATTGAATATCACTGGGCGACGCCTTCGCATCATCAAGGGCTGCGTGAATGGCGCGCGTTTGGCCCATGGAGGTGGGAGCCGTAACATGGTATGCATCGCAGCTCGCGCCAAAGCCTACAATTTCCGCATAAATCGTGGCTCCTCGAGCCTCAGCATGTTGAAGGTCTTCGAGCACCAAAATACCCGCACCATCCGCCATCACCATGCCATCACGGTTCATGTCAAACGGACGACTGGCTTGTTCTGGCGTGTCATTTTGTGTGGACATGACGCGCAGTTTGCACCAGGCCGTCATGATGGTTTCCCAAACCAAGGACTCTGTCCCGCCACACACGGCCACGGCAAGACGGCCTTGTGAAATTTGTTGGTAGGCATTGCCAATGGCTTCGGCAGAGGAGACGCACGCATTCGATACCGTTGAATTGGGTCCGCCGAGGCCAAATGCAATGGCAATGTGGTTGGCGATGGAGTTGGGCATGCCGCGAATTACACTTAGCGCCGGTACTTTTCTCCAGTGTCCGCTGTAAAAAAATTGATATGCTGATTCTAACTCAGGCGTTCCGCCTAAGCTTGTTCCAATGTAGGTGCCTGCTGCACTCAATTCAAGGGGCGTTAACCCGGCGCGTTCAATCGCGTGATGGGCGCAATAGAGTGCGTATTGCGCAACGCGTGGGTAGCGCTTTGATTTGTTAAATTCAGGCAAATGATCCAAGGAAAGATCCTTGATTTCGCCGGCAATTTGAGTGGGGTAAGGCGAGGGATCATAGGCTTGAATCCGTTTGATGCCGCAAGTGCCTAAGGTTGCTGCGTCCCAAAATGCTTCGAGCCCACTTCCAATCGAGGAGGTGATGTCCATCCCTGTGATCACGACGCGTTTTTTCATTGATGTCTTGTCCTTTTGCCCGCAGGGCGAATAATGGTGGTCAATACTTCCGTTACGCAATACTAAAGGGGGCGTAGAAAAGCTGTCAAGCCAAATTCGTAAATGCTCCAATAATCATGCGCATTGTCGATTTCAAAGCCCAGTCGAGTGTACAAACCGAGTGCGTGTTGATTTTTTGATTCTACGTCCAACCATAGATCATATTTTTTTTCCAATAGTGCGTAGTTGATGCAGTATGCTAATAAGACGCCGCCGATGCCTTTCCCTTGCGCATGGGGAAGGATGCCAATATCAGACAGCCGTGCACCCTTGTCTTGCCAATTCAGATGCGCTTTTCCCACGGGCACGCCGTTTTGATGGATAAGAAATAAACAAATGCCGGGGTCGTTTAATTGGGTGATGATGCGCGCTGGCATACCGATTTTTTCGCCAGGGAAACAGGCTTGGTCAATGGCCAGCAAGGTGGGCAAATCCGCCATGGTGGCAAGGCGTACAATGGATAAGGGGCCTGTTGCGACTGCCGGGTTAGTACTATCTCGGTGCATTTGATACTCACTGCCTTGGTAGTGAAACCCGCGGGCAGATAGGTCATCAGTATATAACCCTTGGGGAATTGAAAAACGCAGTGTATTGACGCTTTCTGATTGGAGCAGCGGTCGAATCGCATGAAGCAGGTGGGATGCAATGCCTTTTCGGCGGTATGCAGGTGCCACCATCAGGCCGATTTCACAGGCATTTGTTTGGAAAAAGAATGCGCCTAAAAAGCCGACCAATTGATCTTTATCATAATACAGCACGTTTGCGGGCCGGCCTCGGTTTTTCCCCAGCAAATGCGGATAAACAGCGACAACATTGCCATCGCCTCGTTTGCATTCAGCGCACAATGCCTCCAACTCCAACTGTTGGGCGTGGTCTAGTTGAGCCGTTTGAATCAACATGCAGTCCCCTAGCTAATCAGGAAAAATACAGTGAATACGGCGGTTAGGATCAACAGCAAGGGATTCACCGATTGGCGCGTGACTGATTTTAACACGGCGTAGAGGATAATACCGCTTCCGATACCGTCTGCAATGGAGGCCGTAAAGGGTATCATCATGATGATGAGCATGCAGGGTGCCGTTTCCGTGATGTCATCTAATTTCAATTGAGCCACGTTTTTTATCATGCAACAGGCCACATAAAGCAGTGCCGGACCCACGGCGAAGCTAGGAATGGCTTTGGCGAGCGGGAAGAAAAATAGCATTAAAAGAAATCCAATGGCAATCACGATGGCTGTCAAGCCCGTGCGCCCACCGGCTTGGATGCCGGCGGCGGATTCTATGTAGGGGGATGTGCTAGCCGATCCGAGCAAGCCCGCCAAAGCGGAAGCGGCTGCATCGGCTGTTAAACTGTTGCTTAAGCGTTTTGAATAATCGGGTTGGTCTTTAAAAATGGATTGATTAAGGAGCCCTATAAGCGTGCCCGTGGCATCAAACACGGCGATTAAGAAAAAAGCGAACGTGGCTTTTAAGGCCGTCACGTGCATAATCCCTGAAAAATCCAGTTTAAGGAACGTGGCTTCCATGGAAGGCGGGCGTGCGATGAGACCGTGCCATGTGGTCAAGCCAAGGATTAAGCTGATGGCGCTGATGGTCAGAATGCCAATGATGATGGCGCCGCGCACACGGTAATAATCCAACGCGAGAATCAATAAAAAGCCTAGAAAAAACAACAGGCTTTGAGGCCGGCCCAAGTCTCCTAAGCGCATCAAGGTGTGATTGCCGCTGATAATCAATCCATTCGTTTGCAAGGCAATCAAGGCAATGAGCAAACTGATGCCGATTAAAATAGCAATTTGTAAATTGTGAGGAATGGCCTCAATCAAGAGTCGCCGAAGGCCCGTGAGCGTTACGATAAAAAACAAAATGCCTGAAACAAACACCATGGCCAGTGCGTGTTGCCAATCAATGCCCATGCCCTGCACGACACTATAGGTAAAATAAATATTCAACGCCATGCCAGGGGCCACCCCAATGGGTGTGTTAGCCAATATCCCGGTGAGTGCGCACGCAAAGGCGGTGACCAGACATGTTGCGGTAAATACTGCCCCTTGATCCATGCCGGCATCGTGTAAAATGGCGGGGTTTACAAAGGCAATATAGACCATGGTGAGGAACGTAGTAATGCCGGCCAATACGTCTGTTTTAATTGAAAAAGAGGGTTGTTCTGGGTTCATGAGAGCAAGAGTTGAGGGGGAAAAGACTATCCTACCTGTTTTGGGGTGAAGAATGAAGCTCCCATTTAGTTACACATATAAGGAATGTGTTCCATATATGTGTGAATTTCTGACAGGCAAACCACTGGTTTGACTATTGTATGGGCAAATTCGCGCTCGCATGCGCATGCGTTTTTGATGCAAGATCAGCAATAAACCAACCTGTAGTTGAACGGAGATTGATCGAATGGGGCACGATAAGCCACAACAGGCATAAAAGAGATTAATTCGCACATATTTAGCAGATTGACGGCATCTTGGTGATTGCATATCATCTCGCCTCTTCTTTATGGAAACGTTCAATCCCCACAGCAGGACGCCAGCATGACGCAACTCTTCACCGGAATCGGATTAGGCACACACGGTTCATCCCTAGGCCAACTCGGCAGCTACGGTCCGAAAGGCAGCGCAGGCCTTGGGCAAGGAGGCGTTTCACTCGCGGTCAACATGGCGAATGGCAATGGGGTCTTAAAGCAATCCGATGGTTTTCTAGCCGACTTCGGCGTGGGTTTGGATCTATTTCAAAGCTACAACACACAAAATGGCGCGTGGCGGTTTAATACAGACACACGTGTTTCCTGTGAAGGCCGTGCTAATACGGCCGGCTCCGTCGTGACACGCACCGATGAAGACGGGCATCAGAGTCGGTTTGTGTATGATGCGACACAGCATATCTATTTTCCTCAAGATGGCGGCCTTGCGCGTTTGACATTTGATGGCGCGAGCTGGCTTTACCGAGAAGGCAGTGGCCTTTGCACATGCCATTACAATCTAGCGGGCCAATTAACCCGCATCAGCGATCGGGATGGCCATGCGCTGCAATTTCATTATGACCAGGGGTTATTGACTACGGTTGAAGACAATAGCCGCGAGCAATCGGTGACGTGGTCGTTTCAGAATGGCTTGTTGCGGGATGTCATGGTCACAAGCCAAGGCCAACCCGTGCACCATCTTGCGTTTGCTTATGATGCACAACATCGCTTAAATCGCGTGGCTCGGGATTTGGGCGATGGCAAGACGTATTGGATTGCTTACGATTATGCAGGCGACTCGAATCTTATCAACGGCATTCGTCAGTCCGATGGGACCCATATTCACCTGGATTACGATGCAGAAGGCCGCATCCGGCGACTCGTGGATGGCGAAGGCCGCACCACAACATATGATTACCAAATGGGCAAAACCGTTGTGACCAATGGGTTAGGCGAGTCATGGTCGTATTATTATGATGCCGAAGCGCGCTTAACGGGCATTGATGGCCCCGCGCTGTTTCGCATTCGCTATCATTACAATGGCCCACATCTGGACGCCATCACACAAGGCTCTCAACACTGGGCGTTTCAATACAACGAAGCAGGCGATTGCGTGCGCATGGAGTTACCGACGGGTGAAGTCACACAGCGCATGTATGACACGGAGCATCGCCTGCTCAGCGAAACCCGCCAGTCTCAAATAACGCATTTTGTGTATGACGAAAAAGGCCATTTACGTTTTGAAATGCTGGCCGACGGCGT
>CAMAYA010000028.1 GCA_945862275.1 Legionella genomosp. 1
TGAGGGCGTAATCGGGATGCCCGCCTAAGCTGTATGCGCCAGACAGTAGGCAAGACAGGTGATGGCTTATTTCCAGGGTGGTGAGCAAACGCCCGTTGATTTGGCGATAGCGACCAAACACTTTGTCGGTGATAACGATTATGCCATCGCCTCCCGCACCACAGGCGGGTTTGATAACGAAATCTGAGTGCGATTCCAATAGCTGGTCAATTTTTTTAATTTGGTGTTCGGTTTCAATGAGTGCATAGAGCGTCGGCACGGCGATGCCAGCTTGCATCGCCAATTGTTTGGTTTTTAATTTATCATCTACTAAGGGATAGAGTTTGCGCGGGTTGTAGCGCAACACGTAATCGCTGTTCCGCTGGTTAATGCTTAAAACACCGCTTTTTCGTAAATGATGATACGTTTTCCACATTATTTTTTACCGGCTAAGGCGTTAAAACGGACGAGTTCAAAGAGCCTATACCCACGGTATTGACCAAACCACAAGATGATGGCCAATAAAACCAATAGCAATTCAGGGAAAGCAAAGACCAAATATTGTAATGGCGGGTAATTCATGGCACCAAAAGAAATGACGGCTGCAACCAAGCTGCCTGCGCCGGATTTGATGGCCTCGGAAGCCCCTCGTTCATCCCATGTTACGCACATGCGTTCGATGGTCATCGTCAGAATAACCATGGGGAACAGGGCCACGGACAATCCGGCCTCAAGCCCCAGATTCTGGCTGATGACGCTAATAAAGATCATGAGCATGATAACGACCGTGAGGATGGCAGCCAATCTCGGAACCAAGAGCAAGCGCAGCTGGTCTAAATAAAATCGTGCAGCCAGCCCAAAGGATACGATCACAGTAAAGAGAATGATGCCCCAGATGACATGTGTTTCTCGAAAGGCCAGGGCGATTAAGACCGGCATGAATGTTCCGAATGTCTTTAGTCCAATGAAATTGCGTAGCAACAAAATAATGAATGCACCGATGGGCACGGTGAGCAATACTTTATATGTTTCTTGTGCATTGACGGGCAATTGCAATAAAGAAAAGCGCAATAGTTGTGATTCTGTTTGGAGCCCATGGGCCTTTGCAATGCTCAGTGCATTGATAGGGGTCGGGGAAACCGTGAGCGTGAACTGTGGTTTTTTGCCGCCTACCAGATCAAATATCGCATCCCCCCCATATTGCCACACAAGAAAATTAGAGGGCAATCCGGCGTCACCCGTGCGGGGGTTTATATAAATCCATTCCCGGTCATTAAATACGGCAATCAACTCATTGAAATTGGACGTGCTTTTTTGAATTAAATAGATGCCATAGACGGGAACCGCATTGATTTTTGCTTGATTCAATACCGTAATGGCCGCATTTGCCAAGCTGGTGTCATTGAAATCGTTGCCGACGATTAATTTGGCATTGCCATCTTTTTTGTTGAGTTCTCTGATGGTGCTTTGTGCAAACGTTTGAATGTCGGCCGATGATTCACGTGCTTGTGTGATAATGGAATCGACAGCGGTTTTTTTATTGTCATCCAAAATGGGTATTTTGAGTCGAGGGGGTTTGGTTGAATAGGCGTCATGGCTATCTATTTCATGAAAAATGGCCCGGTAATACAGTGATTGGGGGCCAGCACTTCGCCGGATTGACCAAACAGCGCGGCGATTATTCCCATTTAAGTGGGTTGTGATGCCATAGTGCTGGGCCACAAAATATTCATCCAGTATGGCGAAATGCGGCGGCATGTAGGGGATGGTAAAGCTTGCTTTGACTGGCATGTTGCGTTCTGGAACAAAGTGTAAATTGGCTTCAATCATCCAGCTGTTCACTGTTTCCGTGTCGGTGAGCGGGACATCTAGCACCCAATGGCGGTATAAAAAAAGACCTATGCCGATGAAGAACAAGGCCATGATCAAGCTGTATAAATGACGTTTATTTGACTTCATGGTTTGATCATCGCAGCATTTTTAAGCGTATATTTTAAACTGGGATCAACGACCCCATTAAACGCGATTATAGCCTCCCGGCCCAGCAATAATGGATAGATAAATCGCTTGCGGTTGGTCAAGTTCACGCGGATAATTTTTTCCTGTGATCCTAATTGAACACGCATGAGCACGACGGGACGTTTGATGGATGTGTGTAAAAGAAGAGGGTTTGCGTGTGCCTCGCCGGAACGCACTTTAATATTGACGCGGCCCACGTATTCACATTTAAATGTGATGTCACCTTCTTTACTGGGCACAATGAAGCTTAAATAGGGTTTTCCGTCGATATCGAATTCAGAAATATGCGTTGCATTTAATGAAGCCGATTTAGCGCCGGTATCCAATTTTGCAGACAAAGTTAAGTCATGGTCTGGTAATGTTGCTTTTTCAATGTAGCCATATGTCGTTTTTTCATGATTTGCCATGGCGTGCCCCGCGAAGAGAGACCAAGAAAGAAAGAGAAGCGATAGGCACCGCATTAAATCCCCGACAATAAATATTAAATGTTGCCAATCCTAGCAGATTTGTATCCGCAGGCACAGTAGGCACGCCTCTTTTTGCTAATAGCCGCCCATTTGTTGAAAAAAATTGACTCAGCTTGAAAATGTGATTGTCATTTCACGACAGCACAGGTATAATACTGCTCATCTTAGCCGTTGTCCGGAGATACCTATGCCGCACGAGCTCCATGATGCAAATTACATGTTTCAAGCTGCCAATCAATTGGTGGATCTGCGCCGCCAGGTTTCTACTTCTCAGTATATCGACTCCCCCAGAAAATACGCTATAAAGCAAGGCAAAAAAATACATGATTTGCAGTGGATCTACGGTCTATATGGCGCATTGGATGGCTTGAGTGGCTCGTTTAGCATGCTCAAATATTTTTTTGATGTCTATTATGCAAATAGCGGTCTCTCCTCGTTGAATGTGGCTGATGAGGTGCATGACTGGATGATGACACCAGTCGGCATTCTTGTTGTGGGCCTTGAGGCGACGGTGATGGTGGGTGTTTCGATCATTGCCAATCAATTTAGCGGCATGAAACGTTTAAAAGCCGAGGAAATGAAAACCGCAGACCATTGGCCTTACATAAAACAAAGAATCGTGGAAGATTGGCCATATATTCGTGACTCAATGAAAGCCCTGAAGAATGGGTATAAAGGTGTTCGTAACGTTTTTGTATTTGCAAATTTGTTAGGTGTGGGCCGTGATTTGCGGTACATGGTTATGCCTGCAGGCCTTGTGCTAGGAGGGCTATCTGCGTACAACCGTCCATGGTTACGTAAAATGAGATTTGAGCGCGATAGCCGGGTAAAAGAAAACAGGAAATGGTGTGCAACACTTTTGGGCCCCATTAATAACCAACGCGCACCAGAAGTTGGAAAAACCCCTCAATCGGAATTGAACGCTTGGATCCAGTTTCGAGAAGAAATCGCAGCGCAGGAAGAGCAATCGGCTCAAACCAAATTTGAAAAGCAATCTCGCTCGGAGTCTTTTTCATTCTGTGCGGGCATCGGCAACTGGACGGGCTTGATTGATGATCAACCAAAATATCAATCGTTTTGGGTTTATGCATACCTTTCAGCGGCTTTTAATGGTCTACTGGACGCCCCATATTTGTATTTGGGCGTGGTGAGTTTAACGGTCATTTCTCCCTCATTATGGATTTTTGCCGCGGCGGGGCTCTTTTCCGTCATTTGTGTTGTGACACGCCTCTATGAAGAGCACAATCTGCAACGCGAATTTCTTGTCACCCAATTGGCGGTTAAATCGGCCCTCTCCATTCGTCAATTTACAGGGTTGTTGAGTGAATTGAAAATCATTTCTCAGGCACTGCTTGCGAATAATTTAATGCCCGAGGAAAGGGAGCATTTGATTGCATTAAAAGCGACAGTTTTGGGTTTATTACAAGCGAAGATGGCCGATTTGCAGGGCTGTCGAGACGCCTTAAAAGAACAATCTGTATTATCCGTTTGGTCACTTGTGTTGTGCGGATTAAAAAATGGAGTAGAAGCCTTTGGCGTTGTTGCCAGCCTGATGTTTGCTGTGGCCTCCATTTATTCCATGACGATGACGGCCTACCCGCCGGTCTTGCTGGCTTTTTTTATCGCGTCGGGTGTTGCTTGCCTAGCACTTTATGTGGCTGACGCCTTGCTAGACCATTTTGAGCATTGGAAGGAGATGTCGGCAGCTGAAGCGGTCCATGGAGTATCGATTGTTGATGATGTCCCAGCACTGATAACTGAGATGTGCAGTAAATGCGATTCAAACGAGATTGAAGATCAATTCAACACCATCAATGATACGATTCGAGGGAAAATGGGTGTCATCCCCTCGCGCCAACATTTTTACCAATATTGGTTTGAGGTGCCTCGGTTGCTTTATTCAGGCGTGGGAAAAGGGATCCGAATTGTGGATTCTATTTTGGTGTCTTGGCAAGCACTGGGGGCCGACGGCCATTACCATGACACAGAAAACATGATGTTGATTGCCAAGGTGAGTGCGGTTATTCTGTCGATTGTATTTGCGCTAAGAGGGTTTGCGAACGCCAGTGAAAAGTACTGTAAGCAAAATCCCCGCGATGCCCCTGTATTGGGTGAGGAAAGTGCCCCACCAACTGATCCGGATGCACCACCATCCCCGTCGGGGAGGTCGCGCGGTACTTCTTCTCCAACAATTCCTAGCCCGTGGTTCTCTTTCTTTGCACAAAATACGCCCAGCATGCCCCCTTCCATGAGGAGTATGAACACGCTTGTCCCGACACTTTAAAATGACTCGCGCAAATACAATTCAGGGTTTAAAGAAGGGTCGTTATACATTTTAAACTGATGATAAACACGGAACGTACGCGTTTTATCCGTGATTGGGCAGGCATTGTGATAAGATGAATGTAGTTTGGAGTGAAAATGAAGTCTATTGCGTTTGTTGTTTTGAGTTTTTTTATATTTGGCGTGTATGCCGAAGAAATATTTCCGCCTCATTGCACGCCATTGGTAGTCGAAACCGAGCGCGTTAAATTGCCCGTGGCCAAATCGACAGTGGCCATGATTCATAATTTATCGAGCGGCGATATTTGGGTAACGCACTCGGCAGCGGAGGCTGGTGCGAGCTGGAGCAGTCATTTGCAAGCAGGAAACTGGTCGGCACTAATATTGCCGGGAGAACCGTTTGAATTGAGTTGTATTGAGTCCATTCCCGGGCATGAGCAGCAAGTGTCATGTGCCGGCGTATTGGCGGTGTGCCAATGGTCTGCGGCTACATTGCCAAAAAAACCATCAGACACACCATGGGTGGCAGAAGACATGTTATTGCCTCCTTTGATTGCGTATATTGGGCGTCAGGGATTCGTATTGGCTCCTGCGCAGTAAAAGGTACAATCTAACCTCATATAGGTATAGAATGAATTAAATGATATGAAACATTTGGTGAATTGTGAGCAAAAAGAAAATAAACGATCCTTTCTTTAAAAGAGAAAGTGAAAAATATGCAATACCCATCCCTAGCCGTGAGCTGATTTTGCAAGAGCTGGCGGAATATGGTCGCCCTATTTCACGAAACCAGCTCAACGAGCTGCTGGCCGTCGACGAAGAAAGCAAACAAGAAGCGCTGGGTTTTCGCCTGCGGGCTATGTTGCGTGATGGCCAGTTGATGCAAGACCGGCGTGGACGGTATTGCTTGTTAGAGCGGATTAATTTACGCCGTGGGACGATACAAGCACATCCGGATGGATTTGGGTTTTTTATTCCTGAAGACGGCGGGGATGACATGGTCTTGTCGGCCAGAGAAATGCGCACCGTGATGCATGGCGATGTGGTGTTGGCTCACCAAGCCGGCGTTGATCGTCGTGGTCGGCCGGAGGGTAAAATTCACGAAGTAGTGGAACATGCAAATGCGAGCGTTGTGGGACGATTTTTTTCCGAACACGGCGTTTCTTTTGTTGTGCCCGATAGCAAGCGGTTGACGCAGGATATTTCGATTCCGCCTGAATCCACGTTGAATGCAAAAAACGGCCAAATTGTATTGGTTGAAATATTGGCATTTCCAAATAAGCGCACACAAGCCATCGGCCATGTCATTCATATTCTGGGTGAACACATGGCGCCTGGGATGGAAATTGAAGTCTCTATTCTTTCCCATGGCTTGCCGAACAAATGGCCGGATGACATCACCATGGCGGTGGCGAAAATTCCACAACGGGTGGATGACTCCCAGTTGCCTGGTCGTAAAGATTTGCGTGATTTGTCATTTGTGACCATTGATGGAGAAGACGCGAAAGATTTCGATGATGCCGTGTATTGCTATCCAAAACCGGATGGTGGGTATCAGCTGTATGTGGCCATTGCTGATGTGAGTCATTATGTCGCAGCTGGTTCTGCATTGGATAGCGAGGCGGCGCGCCGGGGGAATTCGGTTTATTTTCCGGGTAAAGTCGTGCCCATGTTGCCTGAAGCACTGTCAAATGGCATTTGCTCATTAAACCCACATGCCGATCGTTTGTGCATGGTAGTCGAAATGGCTATCACGGCCGAAGGAAAGATCAGTCGCTCGCAGTTTTATCGAGCGGTTATGCATTCGAAGGCGCGTTTAACCTATACTCAGGTGAGTGACTGGTTGATTGCAGGACAGACCGATACGGCACACGAAGCCATATGGCCCATATTGCAGTCATTGCATGCACTGTATGCCATCTTGCTGAAAACACGTAAAAGCCGTGGCGCGATGGATTTTGACACAACTGAAACACGCATTGAATTTGATGAAAATCGAAAAATTCAGCGCATTGTGCCCGTCATTCGTAATGACGCACATCGATTAATTGAAGAGTGCATGTTGCTGGCCAATGTGGCTACAGCGAACTTTTTAGAGCGTGCAGTCATTCCCACGCTTTATCGCGTACATCCAGCGCCTGAAGAAGATAAAGTGGTTGCGTTAAGGCAATTTTTAGGGGAGCTTGGGTTGCAATTGAGTGGCGGTAAAAAACCCACCCCTAAAGATTTTCAGCGGACGTTGGCGTCCATTGGTGACCGGCCTGAAAAGCATTTAATTGAAACCGTGATGTTGCGGTCGTTAAAGCAGGCGCAATATATCGAGGCGAACGACGGCCATTTTGGTTTGGCATATTCGGCATATACCCACTTTACTTCACCGATTCGTCGGTATCCTGATTTGCTGATTCACCGCGCGGTGGGTCATTTGATTGACAATAATCTGCCTGAAAAATTCGCATACTCTGAGGAGGACATGAATCGTTTGGGCAAGCATTGTTCTTCAACAGAGCGACGTGCGGATGAAGCCACACGTGAAGTGGTGTCGTGGCTGAAATGTGAGTACATGCAAGACAAACTCGGCCAAGTGTTCCGTGGAAAAATTTCAGCGGTCACAGGTTTTGGTATTTTTGTTGAATTGGATGAGATTTATGTTGAGGGTTTGGTGCACGTGACGTCATTGAAAAATGATTATTACACGTTTGACGCAGTCAAACACCGGCTGGTGGGTGAACGCGGCGGTACGGTTTACCGCTTAGGCGATAAAATGACGGTATTGGTGGCGCGTGTCGATTTGGACGAACGCAAAATTGACTTTGAATTGGCCGATGACGAGGATCTCGATGAGTGATCAATACGTTTACGGTGTGCATGCAGTAGCCGCCTTGCTCGCCAATCCCCATCGGGTGACCAAAGCGCTTTATTTGACGCAAGACAGAGTTGATAAACGCGTACAAGATTTATTGGTGTTGGCAGAACAGGCCCATATTCCTGTGGAGCGCTATGCGGCACATAAAATGGATTTGAGGTTTCCGGATGTTGTGCACCAAGGCGTTGTTGCGTGCGCCAGTCCATTACAAGACTACGTTGAACATGATCTGTGCCGTTTGTTGGAGGCCAGCAAGCAACCGGCGCTTGTCCTTATTTTAGATGGTGTAACGGATCCTCATAATTTAGGCGCGTGTCTTCGCAGTGCGGATGCGGCGGGCGTTGATTTTGTTATTATTCCTAAAGATAAAAATGCCAGCATCACGCCCGTGGTGAGCAAGGTCGCCTGTGGTGCGGCCGAGTCTATGCCATTGGTGCGCGTGACCAATCTGGTGCGTGCCATGGAGATGTTAAAGGAGCAAGGCGTTTGGATTTACGGTGCCGATGGAGATGCCACTGACTTGATTTATGGTTTGGACTGCAAGACATCGATTGCACTGGTTTTGGGCGCTGAGGGCTCAGGCATGCGCCGGCTGACGCGAGAGCGGTGTGATGGTGTGTTTGCATTGCCTATGCTGGGTACCGTAACCAGCTTGAATGTATCGGTTGCTACAGGTGTTTGTTTGTATGAGGTTGTGCGGCAACGTACCCAATTGCACGTGATGATATATTAAAGCGCAATACACGCAATATTATTGCTCTCTTTCAGGATTGGGGATTAAAAAATGATGAAGAGTGCAATCTGCTGGGTGGCATTAGTCCGGCACAACTGGCCAAGTTCAAAAGAGGCACCGCCTTTATTTCGGGTCGTGATACCATCGAGCGTGTTGGTGATTTATTGGGCATTCATAAAAATCTAAGAATTCTTTATCCTTGATTGCTTTTGACTATAGTAAAAATGATTTTATTGATTATCCTTTTGAAAACATTACCGCATCGCGTTACAGCGATGGTTCAACAGCCTGTTGGTATGGATCAGAAACGCTAGAAACAACCATATATGAAACAAGATATCATTTTATCCAAGAAATATTCAATTCACGCGATGTTTTTGCCACACAAAAAACAATTAAGATTGATAGGCGTGTTGCCTCCGTTAATTGTCATGGGTTGGCTTTTAATTTGTCTCATAAAGCCAAAGCGTTTCCTTGGCTAGTAGATACGGTTAATTATACAAGATGCCAAGAGATAGGTCGACGCGTTGCCCTTGAGGGGCATCCATTATTAATGGTGCCATTGGGTAGGCAAGTGGGTGGCGTTAATTTGGTTGTTTTTAATCAAAATATACTTTAGCGAAAAAAATCAAACCGCAACAAATTGCTCAATCGTCTTGACCAGTCGGCTAACCAATTCATCTAACTCATCATCACTCATGATCAGTGGGGGCAAAAGCCTAATAACCGTTTCAGCGGTTACGTTTAACAACAGGCCGTTGGCGAGCCCAATTAATTTGATGCCGTTGGCGGGTCTATCTAGCTCAATGCCTAGCATATATCCTTTGCCGCGGATGCTACGCACGCAGGGATGCTCGCCTAGTTCATCCATTAATCTGTCTTGTAGTTTGATGCCGTTTTTTGCTACTTTTTCACACAACCCGTCGCGTTCGATGACTTCTAATACGGTGAGTGCTGTGGCGCACGCCAGTGGGTTTCCGCCAAAGGTTGAGCCATGGTTACCAGGTTTGAATAAGTTACAAGCGCGGCCTCTTATTAAGCAGGCGCTGATCGGTACGCCGTTTCCTAAGCCCTTGGCTGTTGTTAATATATCGGGTTGAATGTTTAAAGCCATGTATGCAAATAATTTCCCAGTGCGGCCATTGCCTGTTTGCACTTCGTCCAAAATGTGTAGCCAATCGTTTTCTTTACACAGTGCGGCCACGGCGCGTAAATAGGTCTCGTCGGCAACCTGAATACCCCCTTCCCCTTGAATAGGCTCCAGCATCACGGCAACTACATCTGGACAATTGGCAGCGATGGCGCGAAGGGCTGCAATATCGTTAAAGGGGGCGCGAATAAATCCGGGAAGCAATGGTTCAAAGCCGGCTTGCCCTTTGCGTGAGCTGGAGGCTGTTAAGGTAGCCATGGTGCGGCCATGAAACGCACCGTCCATGACAATGATCGCAGGTTTTTCAATGTTTTTTTTATGGCCATACAAGCGTGCCAGCTTAATGGCCGCCTCATTGGCTTCAGCGCCCGAATTGGCAAAAAAAACTTGGTCCATCCCCGTCAAGCGAGTCAGCTGCTCGGCCAGCAACTGTTGCTCTTTGATCTGAAACGCATTTGATGTGTGGATTAATTTAGCCGCTTGTTGTTGGATTGTTCGTGTAACATCCGGATGAGCATGGCCTAACCCACAAACGGCTATCCCGCTAAAGGAGTCCAGATAGGCTTTCCCTTGTTCATCATACAGCCAAACCCCCTTGCCGTGTGTGAAAGCCACGGGCAAGGGGTTGTATGTGGTAATCAATGCCATGCTGACTCCTGATTAGCTTAAGTTGCTGGC
>CAMAYA010000029.1 GCA_945862275.1 Legionella genomosp. 1
ATTTTCATGTTGTTCTCAGCAGTCTTATAAAAAAATTACCCCCATCTTAGCCATTTTGCTATTTTTTGCAAGCTGGAATGTGGATTTTTTAAGAAAAATCATTCGAGCCCAATCGGGCGATTCTGTCTTTAGAATAACTATTATGAATAATGAAAACTCAAGCGCGTCTTTTTTCTGCCGATAACAATATTAATCGATGATGAAAATGAGGAGATGGTGATGGAAATTATTTTTCACGGCAGGCACGATAGTCTAGAGGCCGAAGAAAGTTTGCAAGGCATCATACGCTTATTGAATGAGCGTTATCACATTGGCCAATTCAGAGAAATGCATTTGTCGGTGACTTTGGTGGACGGGAGCGGGGAAGATGTAGAACTCATTGACAGCGAAACGGCACAAGCCTATCGTATTTTTGAGGTGTGCCGTCAGGGACAGGAGTTGTTGCGCGGGTCAGGGCGTCCGGCTTTGAAATTGGTGATTGATAACACACGCTAAGGGAGCATGCATGCATTGGATTCTATCGGGACTGGCCATCGTTTTAAGCCTATTGCTTGTGGTGGGCCTTCATGAGGCAGGGCATGCATTGGCCGCATGGTGCTTTAATGTAAAAATCAGGCGAATCTCGATTGGTTTTGGTCGGCCTTTATTTCATTGGCGTAGCCGAGGCGGGTGTGAGTGGGTATGGTCCATGTGGCCACTGGGTGGCTATGTTGAATTGCTCAACTCACGCATTGAACCGGTGAGCGCTTCTCAATACGTGCATTGTTTTGATAAAAAACCCATTTGGGCGCGCTGCATTATTCTGGCGTCAGGAGCCGTAGCGAATGTGCTGGTGGCTTTTTTGGCGTGGGTTTTGGTCTTATTGATTGGATACCAACAAACCGCACCTGTCATTTCAATGGTAAAAGCGCCTAGTGTGGCAGCTACTGCAGGATTGATGCCTGGCGATCGAGTGCTTAGCTTGGCCGGGCATCGCACGCGATCTTGGCGGGCGGTCGGCATGGAACTGATCATGCAATTTGGCCACAAAAACGTGGCGTTGGTGGTAGAAAATAAAGAGGGCAAGCCTCGCGTGCTAACGTTGAATCTGCAGCAATGGCACTATCAACGTGGCGATCGTTCTCTTTTGGAAGCCATAGGGCTTCGCCCGGATTTATCGAAAAAGCATAGCCAAACCGTTCCCGGTCTCTCGCTACTGAAGGCGGTGCCACAGGCGGCCATTACAGTGCTGGATTGGGTCGTTTTTTTTCTGGTGATGTTGAAACAGTTGGTGACCGGTGCGATTCCCTTTCTTTTGCTGCTGGGCCCACTTGGATTATTCATGGTCATCGTTCATTCTTTTTTTCAAGGCGTGGTTTTCTTCTTATCGTTCATTGCCAACTTAAGCTTAGCTGTGGCGCTCATCAATTTGTTGCCGCTCCCCGCGTTAGACGGAGGTTCAATCGTTTATGCATGGGTGGAGAAAATACGTGGGAAGCCCATGTCCATTGCGTTTGAAATATTGCTGTATCGTCTGGCATTCATCTGGTTTTGTTTGTTATTGGTGCAATTATTGTTGAATGATGCGCAACGTTATTTATTGGCATAAAACGACACCCTGGCACAACACCATAAATCAACCCGCGCCACCCCTTGTTGTTTGAGGACACGGGCCAGCTCGTTGGCCGTGCTGCCCGTGGTGAGCAAATCATCTATTAACGTGACGTGTTGGTAGCGAGTGGGTTTAGCCTGGAATGCATGGCGAAGATTCTGTTTACGCTCTGTTGATGACAAGCCCGCTTGTGGAGCCGTGTTCACATGCTTTTGAATGTGATTGAGATTGCACGGCAGGTTTAATTGACGGCTTAAATATTTGGCGAGTTCTGCTGCTTGGTTAAACCCGCGTTGGCGCAGGCGTTTGGGGTGCATGGGGACGGGTATCAGGCAGTCTGTTTGATAGGCGGCTGGCAGTGCTTGTCTCATCAGTGTTGCGAGAAAGGTTAATAAATGCAGGCCTTCGCGGTATTTAAATTCATGCAATAGTGTTCTTAAGGGTTCTTTAAATCGATAGGCGGTCATGACAGCATCAATGGCGGGCCTTTTTGGGATGCATCGACCACACACCCAGAAGGCCGGGTCAGGCAAGGGTTCTGCACAATAGCGGCAGGCAGGCCCTAACGGGGTGAGCAAATCGTTGCATTCACTGCAAATGGCCAGCCGGTTTAAGTGGTATTGCTGGCATAAACTACAGATGGCAGGCAGCCGAAGCATCTGTGCTATACTCGCGATTTTATGGCGCATGCGCGTTGGATTTCCTAAAGCGATTCCTGTGACTGATGATGAATGAAACCACCCAAATTAGCAACGCATTCAATGCGCATGCAGCCACGTACGAACGTGCCGCCAAAATACAAACAGAAATTGGCGAGCGACTTTTTGAACGCTTGCACTATTTAAACATCAAACCCCAATTTGTGCTCGATTTAGGCTGTGGGCCGGGTTCTTTTTCCGCACAGTTAAAAAAACACTATCCACAGGCACAGATCATCGGCCTGGACCTGGCATACAACATGCTGGTTTGTGCCAAGCGTAAGCAAAGTTGGCGACGCAAATGGGGATTGGTCAATGCCGACATGACGGCGCTGCCCTTTGCATCAGGCCTTTTTGACCTGGTGTTTGCAAACCAAGTCATCCATTGGTCCAATCCGTTGTCTAGGGTGTTGAGTGAGCTCAATCGTGTGATGCGGCCTGACGGGTGCTTGATGTTTTCGACCCTAGGCCCGGATACGTTTCAAGAATTGCGCCAGGCCTTTTCAACGGCGGATACTTACGCACACGTGAATGCGTTTCCTGACATGCACGACGTGGGTGACTGCTTGTTGGCAGAGTATTTTCTTGATCCGGTGGTGGATATGGAGATATTAACGGCGCATTATGCAAATCTGCCGGCATTGCTTCATGCATTGAAAGCGCAAGGGGTGCGCAATGTAAATCCTGCGCGTAATGCGGGTTTAACCGGTAAACAGTCGTGGCGTCGTTTTGAAAAATCCATGACGGCATTGACTACGCCCACAGGTAAATTTCCATTAACGTATGAAGTGGTATATGGCCACGCATGGAAAGGCGCGCAACGCCGAACGAGTCAGGGCGTTGAAACATTGATTTCGGTTTCGACATTGAAAGCGTCGCTGGGGTTGTTGAAGAAATAAAATAAAACGCTAATATCAGAGCAATAATCCGATCTCTAAATTTTAAGGCATCATCATGGCATTCATCAGTCGTTATGTAGCACACCAGCCTGACAGCCAAGGCTATATCCAATACTCTGAAGCAGAGCATCACGTTTGGACACAATTATTTGAACGCCAAATGAAACTGTTGCCAGGACGAGCCAGTGATGAATTTTTGCAAGGGCTAGAGACCTTGGCGTTGGTTTCGGACCGCATTCCACAACTACCTGACGTGAGCCGCTGTCTGATGGCCTTGACCGGTTGGCAGGTTGTATCGGTTGATGCGTTGATTTCGGCACGTGAATTTTTTGAATTGTTGGCGGCACGTTGTTTTCCAGCCGCAACGTTTATTCGCAGCATGGAAGAGTTGGATTATGTCACCGAGCCTGATATTTTTCATGAACTATTTGGACACTGCCCGATGCTAACACAGCCTGTGTATGCTGATTTTATTCACGATTATGCCGGTTATGTTTTATCACGGCCTGAATCGGAATGGGCGCTGCTCCAGCGCTTGTTCTGGTTTACGGTTGAGTTTGGGTTGATTAAAACGGCGAAGGGCTTGCGTGCTTACGGAGGTGGTATTTTATCGTCTATCAGTGAAACGGTGTACAGTGTTGAAAGTGATCAAGCCATGCGTGTTTTGTTTAATTTGCTGGCCGCTTTTAGAACGCCATACCGGATAGACCAACTTCAACCCATTTATTTTGTCATTGATGATTATCAGCAACTATATGATTCGGTAACGGATAATTTGGATGCATTGATTCAGCGTGCTCACGTGTTGGGAGAATACCCACCTTGTTTCCCTGTTGATGAAAACAATCCGTGTGTGCATATTCATGCCTGTTAACCACCATTGTCATATTGGGTGAGTCTTGTTAACATTCGAGCATCGTCTTAATATTTGAGCATCGCCGGGGAGGAGCATCATTTGATAAAAGTTCTGATTGTTGATGACCATGCGTTGGTTCGAATGGGTATTCGTCGATTATTAGATGATTTGCTTGATATGACTGTCGTTGCAGAAGCGGCCAACGGTGAAACGGCACTGGCGTTGGTTAAAATACATCACCCTGATGTGGTCCTGCTGGACATGAAAATGCCAGGGATTGATGGATGGGAAGTCACGCGTCGTTTGAAAAAGTCCAATCCAGATATTAAAGTCATTGCGGTTACCTCTATGAGTGCGGAGCCTTTGCCGAGCCGTGTGCTGCAATTGGGTGCTATGGGGTATCTGACGAAAGAATCGGGTGCAGAAGAAATGGCAGCGGCCATTCGAAAGGTGTTTAAGGGCGAGCGGTATGTGAGCGCCGAAGTAGCACAAAAAATGGCATTCAATAGCTTGCAAGCCACTTCAGAATCGCCATTTGACGCGTTGTCTAAGCGTGAAATGCAAGTGATGTTTATGATTACCAGTGGTCTCAATATGCAAGACATGGTTGATCGATTATTTTTAAGCAGTAAAACCATCAATGGCTATCGATATCGTATGTTTGAAAAACTGACCGTTAAAAATGATGTGGAACTGACTTATCTGGCCATGAAGCACAATGTCATTGAACACCCGATTGACTCACCCCATGATGACTTGTCTGAAACGCCATGACCGATGCGCGCCTTCAATCCATTGCCTCGTTTCTCTTGAATTTAACAACCGAGCCGGGTGTCTATCGCATGCTGGATACGGATGGCCATGTCCTTTATGTGGGAAAGGCGTCTAATTTAAAAAAAAGAGTGAGTAGTTATTTTAATAAACACGTGACTGGCGTTAAAACCCGTTCGCTAGTGGGTCAAATTGCCTCTATTGATGTGACGGTTACACGCAGTGAAACAGAAGCGCTGCTATTGGAAAGCAACTTAATCAAATCGCTGCGCCCGAAATACAACGTGTTAATGCGAGACGACAAGTCCTACCCCTTTATCCACATCGCAACGAACCATGCTTTCCCGCGTATGGAGTTGACACGCGCGAAAAAAAAACCGGAACACGGCGCATTTTTTGGCCCGTATCCCAGCACCACAGCTGTGCGTGAAACACTCAACCTGATTCAAAATATATTTAAAATTAGAAATTGCAGTGATAGCTATTTTAGTGTGCGGTCAAGGCCTTGTTTGCAGTATCAAATCAAACGTTGCAGTGCGCCGTGCACGGCTTATATTACGCCGAAGGATTATCGACAATCGATAGAAGACGCCACGCAATTTTTACAAGGAAAAAGCCAGCAAATTTTGGATGCGATGGCCGCTCGTATGGCAGATGCCGTAGCCCGGCGCGCCTTTGAAGAGGCCGCCGTGATTCGTGATCAAATGAAGAATCTTCGGCTCGTTCAGGAACAGCAAGGGATGGTTCAATTGCGCGGTGATTTGGATGTGATTGCCATTGAAGCACGTCCAGGCTTTGCTTGTGTGCAGTGCGTTACCGTGCGGACAGGCGATGTGATAGCGAGCGCGCGGTTTTTTCCATCGGTGCCTGTTTGCAGTTTGGATGAAATCGATGAGCAATCCCTTTGGCAGCGCGTTTTTGTGGCCTTTATCGCCTCGTATTATGGGGATGCGCCTGAAAGAATACCCGATTTGATTGTGACGGATCATGCCATTGAGGATTTAAATACCGTGCAATCGGTATTGAGTGAATGGCATGGTAAACGCTGCCGTATTCAATCGCGTCCCCGCGGCGCCAACGCGCAATGGCTCGATTTTACCGTTAATAATTTACGCCGCTCGGTAGCGGAACATAGCTTATCGGTCAATACGTTGAATACACGTTATCAAGCGTTGTGTGCACTGATCCAAGTACCGTATCCTATTACACGCATGGAGTGCTTTGATATCAGCCACACACAGGGTGACGCCACCATCGCATCGTGCGTGGTGTTTGATGCAGAAGGCCCTCGTAAGCGCGACTATCGGCGATTCAACATCAATGGCATTACACCAGGCGATGATTATGCCGCCATGGAACAAGCCATTACACGTCGGTTTAAACGGTTAACCGATGAGGGAAGCTTGCCTGATGGGTTGATTGTGGATGGCGGCAAAGGACAAATGACCGTTGCACGCCGTGTGTTTGATGCGTTGGGCATTGAGGGTGTTCGATTGGTAGGGATAGCGAAAGGACCTTCTCGTAAAGCCGGCTGGGAGCGCTTGATCATCGGCGACTCGTCTGATGAAATCACCTTGCCCGCCGATTCCCCGGCTTTGCAGTTGCTTCAGCATATTCGCGATGAAGCACACCGATTTGCAATCACTGCGCATCGTAAAAAAAGACAAAAAATCAGCATGGAATCCTCACTGGAATCGATTGATGGGATTGGAGCCAAGCGGCGCCAGGCGTTGCTGGCGCGATTTGGAGGTTTTCGTGAATTAGCGAAAGCGCCTATTGCTGAAATTGCAAAAGTGCAGGGGATCAGTCAAGCTTTAGCTGAACGTATTTATCGACATTTGCACTAGCCCCTAAACTTTTACCAAATGCTGCCGATGAAAGGGTTAAAGGCAATGAATTTGCATCACTAGATTGAGGAACGTGACATGAACAGGTTAATGATAGTCGTAGCACTGTTGTCACCCACACTCTCAATGGCCGCTGGCGTATCAAAGGCAGCCCCGCAAGTGCCCATTTATTATGGCCCTGGCCTTTGTGCTAACGCCCAGTATGAGTGCGTAAAAGTACCTAAATCGCAAAGTTGGGAGCAGATGTTTCCAGATGAAGCACAGCGCGATTTGGTGCAACGCACTAATCGCAATTACAATTATTTGTGGCAAGGCAAGGTGCTTGCTGTGCCGCGTGATTTAGCCCATGCTACGGTGCTTGAGCTGGCTCCATTTGCACGAAAAATCACTAGCGAGGGAGAAAAGGAAATCATTGTAGACCAGGATAAGTTGGCCTGGGGCGCCTATGATGCTGAAGGACAATTGGTGAACTGGGGACCGATTGCCTCGGGCGGTGACAAATGCAGTGATAGCAATAAGTCATGCCGTACGTTAACCGGGATTTATCGGGTGTTTAGCAAAGAAGGGGATAAGTGCAAATCCAATATTTTCCCGATTGGCAAAGGGGGCGCAAAAATGCCTTATTGCATGTACTTTCACAAAGGGTTTGCTTTGCATGGATCAGCTGACATGCCGGGGTATCGAGCCAGTCATGGTTGTGTGCGCATGTTTACGCGAGATGCAAAATGGTTAAATGAAACGTTTGTTGAGTCATCGAATGAACGCAATAATAACATGGGCACCAAAGTGGTGGTTCGTCCTGTGATGTCAAACGAGAAAGCGCTATGAACATACGAATGGGAAGCAGATGCGCGGTGGGACTGATGGTTGCAAACCTCGCGTTTGCGGTGCCCGAGGATATGTCTCGGTCTCCATTAGGCTGTCGTGACCAGGGTTATCAATTCAAGTTGAATACCTTGACCATATTGCCGACGATGACGGGTGATCGACAATCCCTTTATTTTGTGTATAACCGACTGAATAAACCGGTTAATTTATATCAAATGGTCCGTGATAATGACCCAGATGGCTTGTATTTGAATCATGAAGTCAATGCGCAACAATGGTCTGTTTTGTCAACCAATGAAAAAGAATTAAAATACATTTGCGCGGTGGATGCAGGGGCATCAGATCACGGAAAGGTGGTCGATTGCTCTGAGAGCGTAAAAATCTGTGAATTTGCGCGGGTTAAGTTTGGGCTGAATAATCGCGGCAATTACTGGTTTTTGAATAGTAACACGAAAAATGGCGCGCTGAGCGATGTGACGCATTATGGGATTATTGCAAGATAAACAGGGGATAAGTCATGAAATCGCCAATGCCTTGGTTTTATTTGTTAGCGGCAGCAAACGCAAGTTTGGGGTTTGCAGACGATGGTGTAGATGCCTATCGTCAAGGGGATTACATGCAAGCGGCTCAACAGATGACAGCACCCGCAGGCAACGATCCAGTGGCTGATTATTATATGGGTCGTATGCGTTTATATGGATATGGCCAGCCAAAAAATGACACATTGGCCATGCGGCATTTTCAGCAAGCGGGTGAACGCGGTTATTTACCCGCCATTCGCATCATGGCACGCTACGCGCTCTTGGTCCAAAAAAATCCAGAGCAGGCATTGTATTGGTTCAAAAAAGCCGCGGATCAAAATGACACACGCGGACAAATGTATTGTGCAGCTGCTTATTTATTTGGTGTGGGCGTGAAACAAAATCCAGATGTCGCAAAGCGCTACTATATTTTGGCGGCCAAAAATGGCGATAGCATTGCGCAATGTACTTTGGCGCAAAGTTTTCTTGAAACCCATCAATCCGCGAATAAAAAATTAGGATTGATTTGGTTAAATAAATCATTGGCTCAAAATAACCCTGAGGCACAAGTGACGATGGGTGAACTGTATGCCAAAGGAACATTGTTGCCCCAGGATTTTACAAAAGCCCGTGAATTGGTGGGCTTGGCTGTCGCTCAAGGTTATATTCCGGCGTTATATCAAATGGGTGAGATTGCACGCCTTGCCAATGATTTGCCACAGGCTAAGGAGTGGTTCACCAAAGCGGCCAATGCGCATTACGTACAAGCCGAAATGGCGATATCAGCATTGTACACACAAGAAAAAAGTCCGATGTATGATTTGAACGCAGGATTTTTGTGGATGTTGAAAGCGGCACAAAACGGATCGCATGATGCACAATTGGCCTTATCGGTCATGTATAAAAAAGGACTGGGTACGGCAGTGGATGAGCACATAGCCAACGAATGGCAGCAAATAGCCGCACAAACCGCGAAGTGGACACCGATTACGGCACAAACAAAAGCCGCACGTTGGTTAACCAATGGAAAAGCCATGGCCTTTACTGAGACGGACTACCGCTTGCACGGTATTTTTAGTCCATGGCAAAATGCAGTTGCGTTGAAAGAAAATCATTACAATCAACCGCCACAAATGGACCCACTGGTTCGGGCAAACGTGTATCAACCGAAATTTGAAATGGTCACGCCAAATCACATTCCCATCAGTGATTATTACAATGCATTGGTTGCATCAATGGGCGATGTGTCAGTCGAACCGTTGGTTTTCCCGCGTTATCCAGTGGTGTCAGTCGATGAGGCAAAGCGCCCGGATGCCTTGCAAAGTGAAGCCATCCTGGGAGACGCCAGTGCGCAGTATGCATTGGCGCAAATGTATCAGCAAGGCATTGGCGTAAAGCAAAACATAGATGAGGCCATTAAATATTATCAACTGGCAGCGGCACAACAAGATTTGCGTGCGTTATATAGTTTAAGTGTGTTGTATTTGGATGGGCGTGATTTACCAGCTGATTACAAAAAAGGCTTAAGCTTATTGCAGGACGCGGCCTTCAAAGGAAATGCCCATGCCCAATACGCGTTGGGGCATATCTATGAGCAAGGATTGAAAGAGGCTCCAGGTCAACCCATTATTCAGCCCAATCAGGAGCAATCACGAGCAATGTATGCGCTGGCGGCCGTAAATAATGATGGCCTTGCCCAGTATCGCCTAGCTGAGATCATGGTACGCGAGAAACAAACGTCCCAGACACTCCAAGCAATGCATAAACGAACGCAAATGATCAAAGAATTGTACCAGGGTGCTGTCGCCAATGGGGTTGAAAAAGCGGCACTGCCATTGGCGTTTTTTAATGCCATGGATAGCGATAAATTAAAACAAGAACAGGCTTATGATGTGGCTAAAAAAACCGCCAATGAGGGAAATCTTGACGCGGCCTTGCTGTTGGGCTTGATGTATGATTACGGTATCTTTGTGAAAGCGAGCCCAGATGACGCTGTACACTGGTATAAACAGGCGGAAGTAAATCCCATAGGCGCGTTTTTATTAGGCACGCATTTAAGTCAAGGCACGGGCATTAGCCAAGATCTCGAAAAAGGGCATGCACTCTTGCGCGTCTCAGCCGAGGCGGGTTT
>CAMAYA010000030.1 GCA_945862275.1 Legionella genomosp. 1
TTTCCTACGACGAGAAAGACCTTCCTGAAGGTACAGAAGCCGATGAAAATTCATGCCGCAGAAAATTACGTGCGCGTGGTTTACTGACGCGTGATTCACGTAGAGTAGAACGGAAAAAAGTCGGCTTGCACAAAGCACGACGTGCAACCCAATACTCTAAACGTTAATCGATTCGTTTATATAAAAAAACCCACTTTTGTGGGTTTTTTTATATAATAAATAAAATTAAATAAGCTGAGGAAATACAATCGGAATAACAATTGGCATTGACTTGGGTACGACGAATTCAGTCGCGTGCATCAAAAAAATCAATGTATCCACCCTTCGCAATGCAGAGGGGGACGAGCTCACCCCTTCCTGTGTCACAGCGGTTCCTCGCAACGGCGACCCATCCTTTGATTTTATTGTAGGGCGCCATGCGCGCGAGCTGCTAAAACAATACCCAGAGCAAACCATCCTATCGATCAAGCGACTCATGGGGCGAGATTTTGACGACACTGAAGTACAAAGCATCATCACAAATCAAGCAACGGGCTACTCCATTGTCACAGATACCTCTGAACCGGGTTCTATCCGCATTCCCTTGGGTGGGAAAATGCAGTCTCCTGAAATGATATCAGGTATGATATTAAGCAAACTGATTCGCGATGGTGAAACGGAACTGCAAGGTAAAATAACCCAGGCCGTTGTGACCGTCCCGGCCTATTTTTCCGATCGTCAAAAATTTGCAACGCGCGCTGCTTGCGATTATGCAGGCATTAAACTGTTACGCTTACTGCCTGAGCCAACGGCTGCTGCCTTATCGTTTGGCATGGAAGAACTAGATAAGAATGATGCGCGAACGCTCATGGTGTTTGACTTGGGCGGTGGAACCTTTGATATTTCTGTATTGAGCGTTGCCCGCGGTAGCTTTATGGAGATTACCAAAGGCGGCGACATGTGGCTGGGTGGGGATAACATTGATGCACTTCTTGTGGACCATGTTTTTTCTTGCGCTCAAAAAGAAGCCGGCTGCAGCCCTATTGCCGATCTGATTGACCTTCTTTCCCCCACAGACAAAGCACGATTTTTAGTGGAAATAAAAGAAAAAGCAGCGATGGCTAAAATTGCGTTAAGCACTCAGAATGTTGTTAATATTGACATTTTTGGCGTGTTGAAAGATGAAAACCATCAATTGATTGATATTGATGTCAGCATTGATCGTGTAACCTTTGATCAAATCCTCGCCCCCCAATATGGGTTTGGGCAATGAAGCGCCTTCAAACGAACAACGCATCATCAACAAAATTGAAAAAAGACTCGTCGAGATGTTGACGCACAATCAAGTGCAAGAAATCATCGTTAGCGATGGACGTATTGAGGCAGGTAAAACCCGAGTGATTGAAACACGGCCCGCTTCAACGGAGATCCCTGCAGGCACCATTATTCAAATTTGCCGCAAAGGGTATCAACGTGGGGATAACGTCATTCGCCCGACAGATGTGATTACGGCAGGGACTTGATTGCTTGTAATTACAGCTCTAATGTATATACTAATAATATATACATGGTCGGGGCATATCCTATGAAAATGGCTAAAGTATTTAAATCAGGCAATTCGCAGGCTGTTAGGCTGCCCAAGGAGTTTCAATTCCACAGTAAAGAGGTTGAAATTTATAGGCGAGGCGACAACATTGTTCTTCATGAAAAGCCGAAGACGTTAAAAAAAGCATTCGAGTTATTAGCGGGCATGCCTATTGACTTTTTTTCAGACGGCCGACAAGATACGCCCCCACAAGAAAGGGATTTTTTGTAATGGCATTGCGTTATTTATTAGATACAAACATATGCATCTATATCGCCAAACAAAGGCCTTTGAATGTATTGCAGCGGTTTGAACGCTTGGATGTGGGAGAGGTCGCCATGTCCACTGTGACCTACGGCGAGCTATTGTATGGAGCTGAAAAGAGCCAGCACTTCAAAAAATCAATGGAGAGCCTGGAGGAGTTAGCCACCTTAATTCCTCCATTGCCTTTATCCATTGAGGTGAGCAAACATTACGCTCATATTCGAGCTGATTTAGAAAAACAGGGCAGATCCATTGGAAATAATGATCTGTGGATTGCAGCTCACGCGTTGGCGTTAAATACAATCCTCGTGACCAATAATTTAAAGGAATTTACACGGGTTAAACATTTAATTGTTGAAAATTGGATCTAATGGTTAGAAATTAACTATGCCCACCATTTCCGCTATATTCCATCGTTTCATGTTGTTTCGGTTCGTTAATGGTCATTTTTTATTGTTCAAGATGAGAGCAGGCTGAGTACCCATGTTCCCACTACCGAACCAGCACCTTACTCACCACAATAATTAACCACAACAACCACACGCTTTCAAGGAAAAAAGGCATGTCTCGGCCCTTGACCGCTCGGTAAATCAGCGCTGGAATGCCGACGATAATGACAGGCAACAGCGTGAGGACAATGATCTTTTGTATCAACAGACCCGAGGCGCCAGGGTTGAATATGGGAGCTAAATGAATCATCACATACGTATAGAACATGACAATATAAACAATCAAAATATGGGCATACTCTGAAAAGAGTACGAACAGAATACTTAATACGAGGTATATTATTGATTGTTTAAGCATGAATGATCTCGATGGCGATGGCGGTGGCTTCTCCCCCACCAATACAAAGGGCCGCGACTCCACGGTTTTTATGTTGCTCTAAAAGCGCATAGATCAAGGTCACGATAATGCGTGCGCCCGATGCGCCAATGGGGTGGCCTAATGCGCAGGCGCCGCCATGAATATTTACTTTTTCAGGGTTTAATTCCAGTTCAGATATGGCCACCATGGCGACCACTGCAAACGCCTCGTTGATTTCATAGAGATCAACATCATCCGTGGTCCAACCGGCCTTCACCAATACTTTTTCAATGGCGGCTATGGGCGCTGTGGTAAACCATTGGGGTTCTTGTGCGTGAGTTGCGTGTGCCACGATTTGAGCCAGTGGTTTTAGCCCGCGTGCACGCGCATTGGCGGCTGTCATTAAAATAAGGCTTGCAGCCCCGTCTGCGATAGAGCTGGAATTGGCTGCAGTGACCGTTCCTTCAGGTGTGAAGGCGGGTTTCAATGTAGGTATTTTATGCAATTTTTCAGCATTGGGGCCTTCATCTGAATCGACGATTGTATCGCTTTTTCGGCCTGATACGGTAACGGGGGCTAGTGCCTCGTTAAACGCGCCACTTTTTTGTGCGGCCAAGGCGCGTGTCATGGATTGGATGGCGTAGGCATCTTGTTGTTCACGGGTGATGTTGAACTGAAGGGCCGTGGCGTCAGCAAAACACCCCATTGATTTACCGGGTTCGTATATGTCTTCTAACCCGTCTAGCAGCATGTGGTCTTTTAATTCACCGTGGCCTAATCGGTAACCCGCACGTGCTTTGCTTAATAAATAAGGGGCATTGCTCATGCTTTCCATGCCGCCTGCGAGAACCACTTCGGCCGAACCTGCTTTAATCATATCGTGCGCGAGCATGACGGCTTTCATGCCAGACCCGCACATTTTATTCAAGGTTGTAGCCCCGGCAGACACAGGTATGTCGGCTTTAATGGCCGCTTGTCGAGCCGGCGCTTGTCCAATGCCGGCTTGCAAGACGCAGCCACTGATGACTTCATCAATGTGTGCTGCCGAAATGCCAGCTTGTTGAATGGCAGCACGGTGCGCAATGGCGCCTAATTCAGGAGCCGTCAGTGTGCATAAATGCCCTAACATAGAGCCGGTTGGGGTTCGTTTTGCGGCAACAATAACAATGTCTTCATTGTTCATGGGTTTTCCTTAAAGAGTTCGCGTCCAATGAGCATGCGTCGGATTTCAGAGGTGCCCGCGCCAATCTCATATAATTTTGCATCGCGTAGCAGCCGGCCCGTAGGGTATTCATTGATGTAGCCATTGCCGCCTAATATTTGAATCGCTTGCAGCGCCATTTGAGTGGCTTTTTCGGCCGCGTATAAAATCACACTGGCAGCGTCTTTACGACTGACCAATTGGCTGTCGCATGCCCGGGCGACTGCATATAGATAAGATCGTGATGCGTTTAACTCGGTGTACATGTCGGCTAATTTACCTTGGATAAATTGAAACTCACCAATGGGCTTATCAAATTGCTGGCGCTCATGCACATATGGGATGACCACATCTAAACAGGCTTGCATGATGCCCACCGGGCCTGCAGCTAGAATAGTGCGCTCATAATCGAGCCCACTCATTAATATTTTCACACCTTGATTGAGCTCGCCCAATAGGTTTTCCGCAGGCACTTCGCACTGTTCAAACACCAATTCACACGTGTTAGAGCCACGCATGCCGAGTTTATCCAGCTTTTGCGCTGTGCTAAAGCCTGCAAAATGCTTCTCAATGATAAAGGCACTGATCCCACGGCTTCCGGCTTGTTTATCGGTTTTGGCATAAACAACCAGCACATCGGCTTCCGGACCATTGGTGATCCACATTTTGGTGCCATCTAAAATAAAACAATCGCCATGTTTGCGTGCTTGCAATTGCATGCTGACCACATCAGAACCTGAATTGGCTTCGCTCATGGCCAACGCACCGACGTGTTCGCCTGTTATAAGACTCGGTAAATAACGTCGTTTCTGCTCAGCTGAGCCGTTTAAATAGAGTTGATTCACACATAAATTAGAGTGCGCACCATAACTCAAGCCAACAGCGGCCGATGCACGGGATATCTCTTCCATGGCAATCACATGGGCTAAATAACCCATGTTGGCGCCGCCGTATTCTTCACTGACAGTGATGCCCAATAGCCCTAAGTCACCTAATTTTTTCCAGAGCGGGTAGGGGAATGCGTTGTCGTGGTCAATTTGGGCCGCAATGGGTGCTATTTCACGGCGTGCGAATTGATATACGCTGTCGCGAAGCATGTCATGGGTTTCGCCCAATTGATGTTGCAAGCCTGGGGTCATAATACGACTTCCTGTTGATAAACCAAATAGGTTAAACTATACCTTGCCAGGGGTAAGTTGTGAAGAAAAACCGGAGGAATGCAATGCAAAGGGATGCGTATCAAGAGATGTTTGGATTATTGGCGGATGATTTGAATGGGCATATATTAGAATACAGTGATGGATCGCGTGCCGTGAAAGAGGCGTTGCATGGATTGCGATATACGGTGATGCATTATGCGCCATCAGCATCCCATGAAACGCTTCCTTTTGATGATTTTACGTTCGATCTTGCGTTATGCCCGTATTCTTTATTTACGGATGGTCAAACCGTTGATGCGTCAATGGATATCATACGAGAACTGGCGCGCGTGGCAAAAGAAGTTCGGATTTTTCCATTAAGTGATACGCATGGTTTGCCATCTCCTCTATTGGGTCCGGTGCTGTTGGGATTGAATCAAGAAAATTATGGTGTTGAAGTACGTGATGTCACGGCATCAAGACTATTGAAAGGCAACGCCATGTTGCGGGTGTGGGCGCAACAATGTCAAGTGAGTTAACAATACAATGGTTCATTTTCAAACGATCGATGTTCAAACATTTTTAAGCGACTATTGGCAAAAAAAGCCATTGGTGATTCGCCAGGCCCTGCCTGAATTCATCAATCCGTTAACGGCGGATGAATTGGCAGGCCTTGCACTGGAGGAGGGGATTGAAAGCCGGATGGTCTTTGAAACGCCAACCAAGGCTCCTTTTTGGCGATTAAAAACAGGCCCACTTGTGGATGCGGATTTTGAAAATTTGCCTGAAACGCACTGGACATTCCTGGTGCAAGGCGTCGATAGAATCGTGCCTCAAGTCGCAGCGTTGCTGGACCATTTTGATTTTATTCCGCAATGGCGCGTGGATGATGTGATGATTAGTTATGCGGTGAAACAGGGCAGTGTTGGTCCACATTATGATAATTATGACGTGTTTTTATACCAAGCAGAAGGGAGCCGAAAATGGTCGCTTACCACACAACGTTGCAATCTTAATAATTATTTAAAGAACGTGGATTTGCGAATCATGGCGCAATTTGACGTGGAGGAGGAGTACATCCTTGAACCCGGCGATATGTTATATCTCCCTCCTCATGTAGGCCATCACGGCGTGTCGTTATCGGATGATTGCATGACGTATTCGTTTGGATTTCGCAGTTATCCAGGCCAGGAATTGTGGGATAGCTTTGGGGATTATCTGTCAGAAACAACAACAGACACAGGCCTGTACGCGGACCCAAATTGGGCGGATTTGACGGCCACATCAGAAATCCCCGCTGAAGCTTGGTTAAATGCCCGCCATCTGATGTTGCAGATGTTAAATGATGAACAACACATGAAACACTGGTTTGGACGTTTTGCAACGCGCCTCGATCAGCAGGCAGAGCAGGATATGCCGGAGCCTTTAACAGATGAAGAGGCCGGCTGTAGGAGGGCGTTCATTGACCAGCTATCGAATAGTGCTGGCCTTTTGCGCGATCCCTGTTGCCGCATGGCTTATCAAGATGATGGACAGCAATTGTTTGTGAATGGGTGCCCGTGGGACATTACAGGCGTTTCACCGGCATTGGTGAAACAGGTTGCGGATCATCGTTTGCTGAATAGGAGTGCGCTATTGGCACTTTTGGCTCCAGACGACAATCAAATTTTCCTCTATGAATTGTGGCGACTGCAATGGTTGCAGTGGGCTTGAAAGTTGACCTTGCATTTTCTATAAGAGTATTTCAAGATGAGATCTGTACGATTCACAACCAAGGAGAAATAGATGAAGAAGGAAGAACTGATTGATGCAATTAGTAAACGCTCAGGGATGGCTAAAAAGGAATCTGCAACGGCGTTGAATGCGGTTATTAGTTGTTTGACCGATTTGCTCGGAAACGGTGACTCTATTGTATTGCCCGGATTTGCCAGTTTATCTGTAAAATCCCGTGCCGCACGCACAGGACGAAATCCCTCCACAGGACAACCATTGGCCATTCCAGCCAGCAAAGTCGTGAGTTTCAAGGCGGGATCCAAATTAAAAGAAGTGATTAACGCCTAGTTTATTCTGATTTGTCTTTTCGGCACGCTGCACAACCGAATGGGTTGATGCAGCGGCTGCATCTTAATGTTCAACGTTAAAACCTGCATCCACCCAACTGGTTTTTAATGCAAGGGGCGATATTTCTTTAATGTGTTTTTTAGATTCGGCCGCTATGGATAAAAAACGCTTGGAATGTTGTTTCATGATGTAACTCCTTGCAATGAATGGGTTGGATGAGTCGTATCACTGCCGGGTGCATGACACGCCGACAGAATCAAAGGAGTCCGAAACCGCTTTGAGACTGAAGCCTCTATCTTCCGCAGCCTGCATCACGCCACAGGCCGCTTGATTAAATGTTGTACCCGATTCCCAATAATTTTTATTGGCATCCACCATCACTTGGAACGCTTGTTCCACAGACCATCCTGGCTGGTGTGCCAAAAGATAAAATGCGCGATTAAATACCCCGCTTGAATAATGAACATCCAGATTTTTGGTGTAGTATTGCGCATGCTCGATTGAGCGACCGTCGGACGATGGATGCTCCATTGACCGTATTGGTTTGCCATTCTTCGCGGCTTCTCGTCCGAAGCTCCAGTCTAAGCCATCCCAATAGAACGGGTGGTTCTGCTGGATGCGATCCATCAACGCGATGGCAGCCATGTCTGAGAATGACTCATTGATTCCACCCGATTCGCCTGAATAGATCAAATTAGAATGGAGGCTTGTAAAATTATGGGATAACTCATGCGGGATAACAGACTGGGTGAGCGCTGTAAAATAAGACGCCCCATTGCTTAACACAATTTGTTGGTGCGCTTTGATTTTTTTTGTGCCCGAAAAATAAAACGTAGGCAGAGCAAACGCGTTATCAAATCCGCCAATGTGTGTGTAGACTCGGATGGGTAGATCGGTCTTTCCTAATGGGTATTCAACGCCTAATGATCGATACAGCTCAAGGGTTGCATTCACAAAGTACATGGCATCATTTATTGGAGAATATGCTTCATTGACAGGAGAGTAACCGAGATCGTCCGTATTGTGATAGATAGTTGTCCATGGCCAGCAGAAGTCGTAGGCTGCATTCAAATTATATTTTTGTTCTTCATCGTCATAGATAGGGAACACGTAGGACAGCTCTGATTCATATAACCATTGGTTTCTAATGTTGATAACCCGGTAATCGGGCGTTTGAAAATAACACCAAAAAACCCAATGATCCATGGGGAACCGGCTTAAGGATGGCACGTTGTTGGATGATTTACCATATTGAAAAGCGCCGTCCCGATAAGGGAGTGCGATGGCATTTCCGCCGGGTCCTTCGCCTTTGATCAGCGTTTTTACTTCATCCCATTCTTTTAGAAGGGTGGCATCCATCGCATTGACAATATAGTGCGGATTTTTTAATCCGGTTTGTGAGTCTTGTGTGTAAAAGCTCAGTAGGTAGGCGGTATACGCGATTTTATTGTCATCCATATAAATGATTTTTTGTATTTGCTTGGCTTTAATGGGTGTTGAATATTGGGATAAAATAAGCGATGTTGCTTCTGATTCTGACAGAATGATTTGATTGTCGGGTATGTCTTGTTCAATGCCATGGACCAACACGCCGGTTAGTCGCGATCGTTTATGCTCTCGCTGGTGAACAATCATCTGATGCCCCCAGATGGGTGTGTCTTTATAGGTGACATTATAACGGGTATGCTCGGTGTTTTCGTCGTCAGGGTTGACGGGGGCCAGCCCATAACGAGGGGCGCTCGTGCCATTGCTTTGCATCACGCCTTGCGGTGAAAGAGTCACATGGTATGAATTTAAAATCGACGACGGTTCCATCCAAATGGATTGTTCGGTTGCAGAAAAGCCAGCCAGAGGGAGGAGGAGCAGAAACACCGATACAAATTTGTTCATTATTTTCCACATTGAGAATGTTTTTTGATTTAGTTGCGCATATTATATGATTTTTTAAAAAAAATCAATCGAGATCACGCGTGCGTTAATACCAAAATAGGTTAAACTATAGTCAATTCTCTTGAGTTAAGACCTCACCATGACGCAACCCATTCAAACCATTAGCATTCGTGGGGCAAGGACACATAATTTAAAAAACATTAATGTGGATTTGCCTCGTAATCAATTAACCGTGATCACAGGCCTTTCGGGCTCAGGAAAATCATCGCTGGCATTTGATACCCTGTATGCAGAGGGACAGCGGCGTTATGTGGAATCGTTGTCGGCCTATGCTCGGCAATTTTTATCCATGATGGAAAAACCGGATGTGGATTCGATTGAGGGCTTGTCGCCGGCCATTTCCATTGAGCAAAAAGCGACCTCGCATAATCCGCGCTCAACGGTGGGTACCATCACTGAAATTTATGATTATTTACGTTTGTTGTTTGCGCGTGTGGGTGAGCCGCGCTGTCCGCAACATGGGGTGGATTTGCATGCGCAGACCATCAGTCAAATGGTGGATCAAGTATTGGGTTTGCCGGCGGATAGCCGGGCCATGATTTTGGCGCCTGTGGTGCGGGATCGCAAGGGCGAGCATGTGCAGCTGTTGCAACAATTGCAGGCGAAAGGGTATGTGCGAGCGCGCATAGATGGCGAGTTGTGTGAGTTGGATTCGCCGCCGCCGTTGGCCTTGCGCAAAAAACACAGCATTGATGTAGTGGTTGATCGGTTTAAAGTGCGCGCGGATATCACGCAGCGATTGAGTGAGTCTTTTGAAAATGCCCTTCAACTAGGCGAGGGCTTGGTGAGCGTGGTGTCGATGGATGGGGCCTTCCCTGACTTGTTGTTTTCCTCCAATTTTGCCTGTGCGGAGTGCGGCTATAGTTTGAGCGAATTAGAACCCCGCTTGTTTTCATTCAATAACCCGATGGGCGCATGTGCTACGTGTGATGGCTTAGGCGTGGATCAATTTTTT
>CAMAYA010000031.1 GCA_945862275.1 Legionella genomosp. 1
GTCTGCAAAATAGGCAATACGGTTAAGATTCAAGAATCCAGGCCCATGTCGAAGATGAAAAGCTGGGTTTTAGTGGAAGTAATTGCTTAATTTCACTGTTAATACTATTAAAATACTAAGAGGCCTGATATAATCAGCAGCCTTTTTCTGGTCGAATTTAGAGCTGGGGAATATTATGATACAAATGCAGACTGTGCTTGATGTTGCAGATAATAGCGGAGCACGTAGAGTGATGTGTATCAAGGTGCTTGGCGGTTCACACAGACGTTATGCCCGTGTAGGTGATGTGATTAAAGTAAGCATTAAAGATGCGATCCCACGTAGCAAGGTCAAAAAAGGCTCTGTTATGAATGCTGTTGTTGTTCGTACAGCACAAGGTGTCCGTCGTGATGATGGCTCGCTCATTCGCTTTGATGGAAATGCAGCGGTGCTTTTAAATAATCAACATGAACCTATTGGTACTCGGATTTTTGGACCTGTAACTCGCGAATTAAGAGAACGATTTATGAAAATCATTTCTCTTGCTGCTGAAGTATTGTGAGAAGGACAAATTATGAAACGTATTAAGAGAGAAGATACTGTTGTTGTCATGACTGGTAAAAGTACAGGGCACATCGGTAAGGTATTGCGAGTAATTGGAGAGAAGGTTGTTGTTGAAGGTGCTAATCTTATTAAAAAGCACGTAAAGCCCAACCCTCAATTAGAGCAAAAAGGTGGAGTTATCACCAAAGAAGCTCCTTTGAATGTTTCGAACATTGCTCTTTATAATCCGTTGACAAAAAAAGCGGATAAAGTTGGTTTTAGGTATCTTGAAAAAGATGGAGTTATGCATAAGGTAAGATACTTCAAATCAAATAATGAAGTAGTTGACCTTGTTTAATTAGGTGATTGAAATGGCTAGACTCAAGCAATTTTATAAAGATAATATTGTTGACATGATGATGAAGAAATTTGGTTACACCAGCATTATGCAGGTGCCAAAAATTCAAAAAATCACTCTCAACATGGGTGTTGGTGAAGCAGTTGGTGATAAAAAAGTCATGAATTTTGCAGTTGATGACATGACAAGGATCTCAGGGCAAAAGCCTGTTGTAACCTTGGCAAAAAAATCCCTGGCAGGTTTTAAAATTCGTGAAGGTTGGCCGATTGGTTGTAAGGTTACGTTGCGAAGTGCGCGTATGTATGAATTCCTTGACAGGCTCATTACCATTACGCTTCCACGTGTGCGAGATTTTCGTGGTTTAAATCCGAAATCTTTTGACGGTACTGGCAATTACAGCATGGGCATTCAAGAACAAATCGTTTTTCCTGAAATTGATTTTGACAAAATTGATGGGATACGAGGAATGGATATTTGCATTACAACGAGCGCCAAAACAAATGAGGAAGCAAAAGCTTTATTAGAAGCCTTTAACCTTCCGTTGAAAGATAGAGACAGAAAATAAGAAGGGTATCACTGTGGCTAAAAAATCGATGTGTGAACGTGAACAAAAAAAAGGACTTCTTGTTGAAAAACATAGAATTCCTAGGCTTGAATTGAAGCAGATCATAAAATCTTCGACTGATCCTGATGAAATTCGGGCGGCTCAAGATAAATTACACAAACTGCCGCTGAATTCAAATCCTGTTCGACATACCACTCGCTGTCAGCAGTGTGGTCGAGCCCATGCAGTATATCGTAAGTTCGGACTGTGCAGGATTTGTTTGCGCCAGCAATTAATGACTGGAAACGTCACGGGCGGCAGAAAATCAAGCTGGTAATTTATTTCATTGGAGAACGACTGTGAGTATGCATGATCCAGTTGCTGATATGTTGACTAGAATTAGAAACGGGCAGCAAGCGAAACATCAGCAGGTAAAATTAACGTCATCAATTTTAAAAGAAGAAATCGCACGAGTCCTTAAAGAAGAAGGATATATTGCTGATTTCTCTGTGGTGCCATTAGAAAATAATCTCAAGGCTATGACTGTGAACTTGAAGTATTTTCAAGGTAAGCCTGTAATAGTGCGGATTAAAAGAATCAGCCGCCCTGGCTTGAGAGTTTACAAATCGGTGAAAGATTTGATTGCGGTTCCTGGTTTCGGGATCTCAATATTGTCAACCTCCAGAGGCGTCATGACCCATCTTGCCGCGAAAGTGACAGGTGTTGGCGGTGAAGTCATTTGTGAAGTCGCTTAATACGAACGAGGATTGATATGTCTAGAGTAGCGAAAGCCCCTATAGTATTGCCTGCTAAAGTAGAGCTGACTGTTGGTGTCAATACAGTCACTATCAAGGGGCCACGGGGAACATTAGTACAACATTGCAATAAATTGGTCAGCGTAACAATGTCTGACAATGATGCGAACCAAGTTATTTTTAAACCGGCTTCAGATGCCCCCACCGCTTGGGCTCAAGCAGGTACTGTGCGTGCATTGGTTAATAATATGATTCATGGCGTTACCAATGGTTTCGAACGTACACTTGAGCTGGTCGGGGTGGGTTATCGTGCTGCTGCGAAAGATAAATCGGTTTCATTGTCCTTAGGTTTTTCTCATCCAATAGAATATAATTTGCCGGAAGGGGTTGTAGCTGAGACACCGAATAACACAACCATTATATTAAGAGGGATCGATAAGCAACGCGTGGGTCAAGTTGCTTCAGAAATCCGAGCATTTAGACCGCCAGAGCCTTATAAAGGCAAGGGCGTCAAATATGCTGGTGAGCAAATAGTGCGTAAAGAAGCCAAAAAGAAATAGGGTGTAAATTATGAATAAGCAACAAGCTCGTACACGACGTTCTTTAAAAACAAGACACATTATTCGTGCCTCAAAACGACCTAGATTGGTTGTGCATCGTAGTGGGTCGAATATTTATGCGCAAATCATAGTATCCGGTGAAAAGGGCGATGTTGTTTTAGTCTCTTCATCCACATTGGATACCGTTTTGAAGCCTGCGTTAACTGGAAACAAATCCGAACAAGCCGTTCAGGTTGGGAAATCCATAGCGCTTCGAGCGAAAGAAAAAAATATTTCCGATGTTGCGTTTGATCGGGCCGGCTATAAATATCATGGTCGAGTCAAGGCGTTGGCGGATGGCGCGCGCGAAGCTGGTTTGAATTTTTAAGGAACGGTAATGGCTAAAGTTGATGCAATAAGTACGGACGGCTACCAGGAAAAGCTGGTGTCTGTTAATCGTACTGCAAAAGTAGTAAAAGGTGGCCGAGTGTTTGGTTTTGCAGTTCTTGTGGTTGTCGGGGATGGCAAAGGTAAAGTTGGTTTTGGTCGTGGTAAAGCACGCGAAGTGCCAATAGCCATTCAGAAAGCAATGGATCAAGCAAGGAAGAACATGGTGTATGTATCCCTTTCGGGCAGCACTATCCACCATGAAATATCATGGAACTATGGTGCCTCTAAAGTCTTTATGAAGCCAGCAAGTGCCGGTACTGGAATTATTGCTGGTGGCGCTATGCGTGCTGTGCTTGAAGTCCTTGGCGTTCACGATATTTTAGCTAAAAGCATCGGCTCTACGAATCCAAGCAATATTGTTCGTGCTACGATTGGTGCTTTAACAAATATCGGCACGCCTGATTATGTTGCAGCCAAACGTGGTAAATCAGTTGCTCAAGTTATGGCAGGTCGATAATGGAAAACACAATAAAAATCACTTTGGTTAAAAGCCTCATTGGCCGACTGCCTAAGCATAAACTCATCGCCAAGCAATTGGGATTGACGAAAATGCATAGCTCAGTTGTACATCAAGATATCCGCGCAATTCGTGGATTGATTAATGTTATATATTATCTGGTTGAAGTTGAGGAGTGTGCATAATGAATTTAAATACACTTTCCCCTGATGTTGGTTCTAGACCCGCCCGTAAGCGCTTAGGGCGAGGTATTGGGTCAGGTCTTGGTAAAACAAGTGGTAAAGGTCATAAAGGCCAGAAAGCACGTGCAGGCGGATTTCATAAGATAAACTTTGAAGGCGGCCAGATGCCGATTCAACGTCGACTGCCTAAAATGGGATTTAAATCTCGTGTATGCAAGACAGTGGATGAAGTTAATTTAAGTGAATTGGCGAGATTAAAAGACGCTATTATTGACTTGGATGCTTTGAAAGCAGCGGGCTTAGTAAATAAATCCATCCGTGAAGTGAAGGTCATTCTATCCGGTGAGCTCACAGCGGCAGTGAAGCTGAAGGGTTTGCGAGTAACGAAAGGCGCGCGTAAAATCATTGAAGATCTCGGCGGAAGCATAGAAGAGTGACCATGAAAAACCAGAAAGCAGAATCAAGCCAGTCTCGCGGTGGATTGGCGGAACTAAAATCGCGGTTATTGTTTGTCATTATTGGTATTTTGGTGTATCGCCTTGGCGCTCATATACCGGTTCCAGGACTTGACCCTCAAAAACTAGCTAATTTTTTTAGTGAACAGCAAAATACTATATTTGGCTTGTTTAATATGTTTTCTGGTGGAGCGCTGTCAAGAGTAACGGTATTTGCAATTGGAATTATGCCCTATATATCAGCATCCATTATGATCCAAGTGTTTTCTGTGGTCCTTCCTTCTTTAGAGCAGTTAAAAAAGGAAGGGGAGTCTGGACGTCGGAAAATAAATCAATATACACGTTACTTAACGCTGCTGTTGTCTATCTTCCAGTCCTTGGGCATGGCTAGATGGTTAGCAGGTCAGCATATTGCTTTGCAACCTGATTTCGCTTTTTATTTTACAGCTGTTGTTACCTTAGTAACCGGGACCATGTTTTTGATGTGGCTGGGGGAACAAATCACTGAGAAAGGCGTTGGCAATGGAATTTCTTTGATTATTTTTTCAGGGATTGTTTCTAGCATGCCGAATGCAATTGCATCTGTATTCCAACAGGTACGAGAAGGACAAATGCAGACCTTGACCATGTTGTTGGTTGCAATGATTGTAGTGGTCGTGACGGGTTTTGTTGTCTTTATGGAGCGTGCTCAGCGTAGGATACGCGTTAATTATGCTCAGAGGACACAGGGGCGCAAGGTTTATGCGGCGCAAACAAGCCATTTGCCTTTGAAAATTAATATGGCAGGGGTTATTCCGCCTATATTTGCGTCTAGCATTATTCTTTTGCCAGCGACGTTGGCCCAGTTTTTTGCTCATGGCAAAGGGATGGATTGGTTGGCGGATATAGGTATGGCCCTGTCTCCTGGGCAGCCTTTGTATCTTATCGTGTATGCGGTTGCCATATTGTTTTTCGCGTTTTTCTATACGGCATTGGTTTTTAATCCGAAGGATACCGCGGACAATTTGAAAAAATCGGGTGCTTATATTCCCGGAATCCGTCCTGGAGAACAAACGTCTCGTTATATCGATTTGGTGATGACGCGGTTAACCTTGGTCGGTGCAATTTATCTTGTGTTGGTCTGCCTATTGCCTCAAATCTTGATGTATACGTGGCATGTACCTTTTTATTTTGGTGGAACTTCGTTGTTGATTATTGTAGTCGTCATTATGGATTTTGTTGCACAAATCCAAGCACATTTGATGACGCAGCAATATGATTCATTGATGAAGAAAGCCAATTTTAAAGGCAATAAATTGCCTGGTCTGTTATGATTATTATTGGAGTTAGTAATGAAAGTTAGAGCATCAGTAAAGCGCATTTGCAGAAACTGCAAAATTATCAAGCGCAGTGGAATTATACGTGTAATTTGTAAAGATGCGCGGCATAAACAAAGACAAGGTTAAATCTTACTTGATTTTAAAGTATGAAAATAGTATTCTTCTGTCCTTTTCTGGCAGAGCTACATAACGTTCGGAGAAATTAATGGCTCGTATTGCAGGTGTTAACATCGCAGATCACAAGCATGTTGTGATTGCGCTTACCTCCATCTACGGAATTGGAAGGTCAACATCAATCAAATTATGTAAACAGGTGGACGTTGATCCAGCATCTAAAGTATCTCAGCTTTCTGAGGCACAGCTGGAAATGCTGAGAAATGAAATTACAAAAATGAATGTTGAAGGTGATTTGCGTCGTATGGTTACGATGAACATTAAGCGCCTAATGGATCTTGGTTGCTACCGAGGTTTAAGGCATCGTCGTGGCTTGCCTTTGCGTGGACAGCGTACCAAAACTAACGCGCGCACACGAAAAGGTCGTCGCAAAGGTACCAATAACTGATTTTTCATGTAGGATATTGAAATGGCAATAAATAAGGCAAAGCAACAGAAGATCCGAAAAAAGATTAAGCGCGTTGTATCTGACGGCATTGTACACGTACATGCGTCATTTAATAACACGATTGTTACCTTTACTGATCGGCAAGGCAACGCGCTGTGCTGGGCAACCTCAGGCGGATCTGGTTTCAGAGGATCACGTAAAAGCACTCCCTATGCGGCCCAAATTGCAACGGAGAAAGCATCTGCAGTTGCAAAAGAGTATGGGATGAAATCCGTCGCTGTTTTTGTTCATGGACCGGGACCCGGTCGCGAATCAACCATTCGTGAATTGATTTCGCAAGAATTTAAAATTGTGGAAATAACTGATGTGACAGGCATACCTCATAATGGTTGCAAGCCCCCGAAAAAACGTCGCGTATAAGATTTAGGAGTATTTCATGGCTAGATATCTTGGTCCAAAATGTAAGTTATCACGTAGAGAAGGGAGTGATTTGCTTCTGAAAAGTGGTGTTCGTGACCATAAATCAAAATGCAAGTCCGAAAAACAACCCGGTCAACATTCCGATAAACGGCCTCGTTTAAGTGGCTATGGCGAACAGTTACGACAAAAACAAAAAATGAAACGCATCTATGGTGTGTTAGAAAAACAGTTTCGTAACTACTATAAATCTGCAGCACGCCATAAAGGTGCTACAGGTGAAAATCTGATGGCTATGTTAGAAAGCCGCCTGGATAACGTTGTGTATCGAATGGGCTTTGCCAGTACACGTGCAGAAGCACGTCAATTGGTTGCGCATAAGGCTATTTTGGTTAATGAAAAAGTAGTGAACATAGCCTCTTATTTAGTGAGCGCGGGTGACGTCATTGCCATTAGACAAAAAGCAAAAGCGCAAGGGCGTGTTCAAGCTGCAATTGCTTTATCAGAACAGCGTGCAGTGTGTGAATGGTTAACAGTGGATACTGCTGCGTTCAAAGGCACGTTTACTACTAAGCCTACATTGGATGATCTGGCAGCTGATTTTAACGTTAACTTGGTGGTAGAACTTTACTCTAAGTAAGATTGGAGATACAGCCGAATGTATACAGATATGAATGAAATGCTAACGCCAAAAGTTCTTAAAGTGCAGTCTCATACACCAAATCATTCCAGCATTGTTTTAGAACCGCTGGAATCCGGGTACGGGTACACCCTTGGAACGGCGTTGCGACGTATTTTGATGTCATCTATGCCAGGTGCTGCGATTACGGAGGCAACGATTGATGGTGTTCTACATGAATACAGTACAATCGAAGGCGTGCAAGAAGATGTCGTAAATATCTTGTTGAATTTGAAAGACATCGCTATCAAAATGTCTGTTGGTTCAGAAGCCTTGTTGACATTAACGAAACAAGGACCGTGTGCTGTCACTGCGGGTGATATTGAATTAACGCACGGTGTTGAAATCATCAATCCTGAGCTGGTGATTGCTCATTTGAATGAAAAGGGCTCTTTAAACATGACCCTTAAAGTTGAAAAGGGCATTGGATATCATTCGCCAGAGGCCGTGAATAATTATCTCGATGATGAAGTGCTTCAGAAGTCAGTTGGTAAATTAAAAATTGACAACACGTTTTCACCCGTCAAAAAAGTGGCTTATTTTGTTGACAAGGCGCGTGTAGGCAACCGCACTGATCTGGATAAATTGACCATCGTTTTGCAGACGAATGGAACCATCGATCCTGATGATGCTATTCGTATTTCTGCGAGTATTTTGCAGCGTCAGTTGCATGCGTTTGTCGATATGAAGTTTGAAGAATCATGCCTCGATCAAAAAATCCGAAATGATTTTGATCCAGTATTGCTTCGGACGGTCGATGATCTTGAGTTAACAGTTCGTTCGGCTAATTGTTTGAAAGCAGAGAACATCAATTTTATTGGTGATTTAGTGCAAAAAACCGAAAATGAATTGTTGCAAACCCCCAATTTAGGTAAAAAATCCCTGACAGAAATTAAAGACGTTTTGGCGTCACGTTCATTGTCGTTGGGAATGAAAATTGAGAATTGGCCGCCGGAAAATCTTGGCGAGTAATATTAGGAGTCTTAGTCATGCGTCACCGTAATTCAGGTCGGAAGTTCGGCCGAACCAGTAGTCACCGAAAGGCGATGTTTTCTAACATGTGCTGTTCGCTGATTGAACATGAATTAATCAGAACAACATTACCCAAAGCAAAAGATTTGCGCGGGTATATTGAGCCGCTGATTACTGTTAGCAAAGAGGATTCAGTAGCAACGCGCCGTCACGCTTTTGATAGACTTCGTTCTAAAAGTGCTGTAGGCAAGTTATTTACGACACTAGGACCTCGTTATGTTGAACGTCCAGGTGGCTATGTTCGTATTCTGAAATGTGGTTTCCGACCTGGTGACAATGCGCCAATGGCGATTGTTGAACTGGTCGACAGGCCTGAAGCAGAAGCATAATTTTTTTGCTAATAAAAAAGCCAGGTTTTCCTGGTTTTTTTATTAGCAAAATTCCTATTGATTGGATCCCCTATATTTCATGACGAATCCTGCTTTTTTTACAAAAATCATATACATGGCATTGTTGTTTTGTCTCTATCAACCGCTTTTTGCTGGCCCAACCGTTTCTCAGCTTCTCAGCAGTGATATTTTATTAACTGAACAAACGATTCTGCTGGAACAAGACAACGGGTTATCTACATCCATTGCGAGAGCGCGCATTCATTTCCTTACCAGTAAAGATTGTCAATCAGGTTATGCTGATTTTTATGATACATTCAATCCAGACAACGGTTTTGCCATTTCCATAGGAAAACCTTTTGGTTTAAGCGCCGCTTCAACGTATCAAGCAGGGCTTGCTATTTTAGGTGAGCAGCAGATAGAGCAAATACACTCTATTCTCATTCGCCTCCTGTCTAACAAGGGACAGTTCGCATGGTTTACTGGTGTGTGCAATGATCAGGGCGTGAATTGCTGTGTGCCCGTGGATTGTTCCAACCAAACGGGAAATTGTTTGGCGAGCCATGGTTTCGATACACAATTATTTACGTTGTAAAAAAATTCCTATATAACCCATTGCAAGGCACCTGCAGTGGATCGCTGCAGGGCGAGTGGTGCTTACCGGTCGAAACAGTCTTCGAGGTTAAAAGGGCGGCCCCTTACATGGCAGAGCCCAGTCCGTTGGTCTGGTTGATTGGCTCTTCTTTTAAGTTATAAAAGAAAAGCGATATCCCGGTCGTTGCTCTATATGCGACGGGTGCGACTAAGCCCTCCATGTCGTTGCACTGAGATTTCATTGGGATGATGCCATCGCTGTCGCCAGGCGGAAGCGATGTTGCTGCTGCTGGTTTTGGTAGGTCCCGATAACAAGGTAACGTCCTGATCAATGTAGAAAAGCGGCAGTGGCCGCTATTTTTTTTCGGTCAAATAGCAGGTGAAGTTCATCAGCAGGAGTCCGGGCCCCACGTTTTGTTTG
>CAMAYA010000032.1 GCA_945862275.1 Legionella genomosp. 1
GTTATAGGTATATCAAACTAATCAAGGCTTGAGAAGATCAAATGGTGCTGTTTTAAAACCATCCCAGCATGCAGAATACCCCGTTTGCTTAGTAGGGTGATTTAGGGCCAATTCGGTGGCCGTCCAGGGGTGATTTGACTCAAACATAAATGCCAGCGTATTGCCATAGTAAACTGGCTTCAGAGGCTTCTGGCTGGCTTTTCGATAGCTAGCTGCGTCCGGTCCATGGGGCGTCATGGCATTGTGAATGCTAAACCCGCCTACTTCAAAGCCATTGGCTTTGGCATCGTATTCACCGGTAATCAGTCCCATGAACTCACTCATTACATTCCGGTGAAAATAAGGTGGCCGAAAAGTATGTTCTGCGACCATCCATCGGGGGGGGAAGATCACAAAATCAAGATTGGCAACGCCTGGGGTGTTGCTAGGTGAGGTGAGCACGGTAAAAATAGATGGATCAGGGTGATCGAAGCTCACGGTGTTCATGGTGTTGAACAAGGCCAGGTCATAACAATAGGGGGCATAATTTCCGTGCCATGCCACCACGTTTAATGGAGAATGTTGACTCGTCGCAATCCACAGTGTTTGTTGATGTTTGCACAGTAAACTGACTTCGTCGTCTATGGTTTCAAAAGCGGCGTTTGGATACAGGAAATGCCGAGGGTTGGCCAGGCCATTGGAGCCCAATGGTCCTAATTCTGGCAGTATGAAAGGCGCGCCACTATTCTCACAGGCATAGCCTGCCGCAAATGATTCCATTAATTCAACACGAAAGACAATGCCCCTTGGAATCACCGCAATCATGCCTGGATTTATTTCGAGTATCCCAAATTCCGTGTGTAGTTTTATTTTTCCTGAAAATGGCACCAATAATAAGTCGCCATCATGATTGCTAAAATAACGGCGATTCATCGACTGGTTGCATTGGTATAAATAAGCATTCGTGTGCATATTGTTTGCTAAACAGGATAATCCATCAATAAAATCAAGTGGTGTATTCGGTTTAGACCATGCAGACCAACGCATCGGATTTGGCGCTTGTTTGGGAGCGAAGGTATCCGTGAATGGTGAAGGATAATGCGCATAATCTCCATGAACCACGGAAGGCAGGGTTCGATATAGCCAACTGTGTAAATTATTGTGTCTTGGACGTGTAAATGCACTGCCACTGAATTGTTCGGCATAGAGGCCTCGCGGGCACTTTTGCGGTGAGTTTTGATTGCACGGCAATGTGCCAGGTATGGCCTCTGTTTGATGGTGGTTGTTAAATCCTGATAGATACACGAAGCACTCCTTGCTGTCATATCCTTAATCTTCTTTCTTACCTGCTTCCAACCATCCTGACAAAACATCAATTATTTTCCGCGCCTGATCTTCACTGGAGATATTGAATTTTGACTTTTGCCAATATTGACTGTTTCGTTTTTGGTACCGTCTAATGGAATATTTTTCAGGCCCAAAGTCTTGTTTGGCATTGTTCCACTCTTGATAACGGTACAATATAGTGGTCCATGCTCCTTTGGATAAAACGTGCTTACCTAACTCCCTGGTTTTTTCAGTTCCATCTTCGGTAAAGGCAATGGTTAAGTCGTCGATTGTTTCGCTCATAAATAAAGTCCAATGTAAGAATTAGTCGATGGATTGTAGTTTTCCATTGATAAATGTCAAGATAAATGAAGGTTGGTATGGATTTACTTGATAAATCCATATCTCTGGGTGTTGATTCTTGGATACCGGTTGGTTGATATATGTTTGATTAACCAATGACGGGGTGCCACACGCCGAATAAACTTTATTGACTGCGTCGCCCATTTGAAGATTAATTCCCCCACAAATGGTTGCAGCATTTGTGCCCGATCCATTGATCGTGATGCCGGCAATTTTATTATCCCTAATACTGACCGTTAAGTTTGTACCATTCGAGCCACTGGGAAGAGACCAACGTTGGTACATGTTGTCTACGCCGGCGTAAGGGCCACCTTGGTTGAGCGTGGTGTAAATCAGCTGCGTCACGGGTATTTTTTCAACCACGGCCTTGCTGGATGTTTGTTTGACAATTGGTTGGCCGCAAGCATTGATAATTTGGGTGTCCGTCATGCCGACGTTGATATAACCCTGGCGCTGCGGGCAATACATGGAATCAACCGAAAACGCCGCCAACGGGAATAGCAAGATGCTCAATGTGAATAGGCTTCGCGTGTTCATACAGGCGTCCAATCAATGGATGTTTGATTTAAGTATAAGCCCCTTTTCCTTATCCTGCCATCAAATGAATAACGGAGGGAGTGATGCGCTAATAAATAAAGTGATTGCTTTTAGAAAAATAAGCACAAGAAACGGGGATAGATCAAGACCAGAAAACGCTGGGATATAGTGGCGGGCAGTGCTTAAGAGTGGTTCCGTGACGCAATAGAGCAAATCAGAAAAAGGGGTTTTCCAGCGCGGGTTAATCCAGCTCATGATGACACGAATAATGATGGCATAGAACAATAGATTGCAAGGTTGGATCACCAAGTCGGCCAACGTACAGCTGAGCAATAGCAACACAGATGGAAGACCACCAAAAAATAACCATGCAATGGCGGTAAATTTAACCAACTCAACCATCACGAGCACACTAAAACAGGCCCAATCATACCGGCTCTTGCGTGGCTGATTTGATTTAAATAATGTGGTCGCAATAGGAGCTACAATGGGATTTGTGAATGCAGAAATAGTCTGGCTCATCGGATGCAATGCACTGACTCGAAAAAATCGAAGTGCCAAGCGGGCCCATAAGACAAAGGTCAACAGACTAAATATTAATGTGAATAAAAAATAACCTACTGATGTGAATCCGGACATAATATGATCCTCTAAATATGGTGCGCTTAGCTTAACCTACCAGGGCTTGTTTGTAACGAGATCAATCGCATAGAATAGGGAGTGTTGTCAATTTGATGTAGATTATCGTTATTTTCTCTAGTAATGGATTTGGCTAGCGTGCTCCAAAAATAGCGCGCCCTACTCGAATCATCGTGCTGCCGGCCCGAATAGCAGCCGGAAAATCATCCGACATCCCCATAGAAAAAGTAGAAAGTGTCAAATCAAACTGGGCATTGATGGCACTCAATAACGTGGTGGCCCTTAAAAAAGAGCGGTATTGTTCCTCTTCATCGAGCAAAGGTTTGGGAATTACCATGAAACCTCGCAGTGCTAAGCGTGGTAATGGGATAATATCCGCTACGAGTTCCGGCAGAGCATCCGGTGATACACCCGATTTTGTGGGTTCATCGTCTAAATTAAGCTGGATGCATATATTCAATGGCTCCATGCCATCAGGCCGAGCATCATTCAGTGATTGAGCGGTCTTTGTTTGACAGACACCATGAACCCATGAAAAATGTTCTGCAATGGCAGCGGCCTTATTTCGTTGAACGCGGCCCACAAAATGCCAGCAGATGGGAAGATGGGTGAGCGCGTTTATTTTGACGAGCGCTTCTTGTAAATAGTTCTCACCAAATTGATCCAACCCAGCGGCAAATGCACACTCAATACTTGAGCTGGCGTGTCCCTTGCTCACCGCCAACAGCGCAACGGATCCCGGTTGACGGTGATACGTAGCCTCAAGCTGATGAATAACACCTTGCAGCAAGTGGATGCGTTCAGCCATCGTCATCTGACAATGGCTCCCCACAGGCCATAGACAATGGCTGAAATCGCAATCAAGCCAATGATGGTTGTAAACCCATTCACCAATGGATTGCGGTATTTCTGCAAAGCAGGCACTTTTGCAATGGCATACATGGGCATTAAAAAGAGAATGATGGCAATGGCAGGGCCGCCTAGTGATTCAATCATGCCTAGAATACTTGGGTTGACGGTGGCTACCATCCAACAGGTGAGGATCATAAAGACCTCAATGCAATGCTTGAGCGTTTGACTGCCAATGGGCTTTGTTCGTGCTAGCAACGGCTTTCCGAGCAAGCCATGCAACCCTTCGCTTGCGCCAATGTAGTGGCCTAAAAATGATTTTGAAATGGCAATGAATGCCACAAAAGGCGTGACATTTCGAATAAGAGGGGTATCAAAATGATTAGCCAAGTACGATAGAATGGAAATATTTTGTTGTTTAGCCAGCGCCAAATCATCAGGCGATAGACTGAACACACAACTGAAGACAAAAAACATAACCGTACCGACCATCATGAGATGGCTGCTTCGTAAAACCCATGAACTTTTTTTATCAGCCAATGCACCAAATCGCTTTTTTTGATTCGCTGCAAAGGATGAAATAATGGGGGTATGGCTGAACGAAAAAACCATGACTGGAATAAGCAACCAAAGGGCAGTTAGCAAACCATGCGATCCTGTCGTATTAGATGTCTGATGCAAAAAGGCGGTATTCCAGTGCGGGATTAAATAAATGGATAACAATACTAAAATGACAATGAACGGGTACACGAGCAAACTGATGGTTTTAACAATGATGGCCTGACCAAAACGGACAATGGTCATTAATCCCATGATGAGGACAAAGGCCAATAGGGCGCGCGGGGGAGGGGCCATGCCCATCTGGTTCGTGATAAAACTATGCGTGGTGTTGGTAATCGCTACGCTATACATCAATAAAATGGGGTATATTGAAAAGAAATAAAGGAACGTCAATAAATTGCCTGCTTTCAGCCCGAAATGCTCCACGACCACATCTGTAAAGTCATGCTTGTCTGACGAGCCTGAAAGCACAAAACGACACAATGCGCGATGTGAGAAATAGGTCATCGGGAAGGCTAGAAGCGCCATCACAATCAACGGCAATAGACCGTTTAATCCGGCGTCAATCGGAAGAAAAAGCGTACCGGCACCAATGGCAGTTCCATACAGGCCCAGCATCCACATGGTGTCTTGTTTTCGATCATCGATTGTTTCATCGATGGCATTTGAATCCGTGATAATGGTGTCTAAGCTCATTGTATAATCCTCCGGTTACGCGAACGTTGTTTTCCGGAATCAACACCGAAAAACAACGTATTGCGCAATTATACTACAAACCAACTGATTTTTGTATCTCTATGAGTTGAGTGATGCCATGTTCTTCAAGAGACAACATATCATTAAACTGGTTTCGATTGAAACTGCCATCTTCCGCGGTGCCTTGAACCTCAATGAATTCACCTTGTTGGTTCATGACCACATTCATATCGGTTTCGGCGAGCACGTCTTCTGCATAATCCAAGTCAAGCACGGGTTGTCCTCGATAGATCCCGACAGAAACGGCTGCAATGTAATTAAATGCGGGTTTTTTCCGTAATTTTTCCCGTATAACCATCCAGTCCAAGGCGTCTTTCATTGCAACACAAGCACCGGTGATGGCAGCTGTACGCGTGCCACCATCGGCTTGGAGAACATCGCAATCCAACATGAGCGTATTTTCGCCCAATGATTTTAAATCAATGCAACCACGCAGTGCGCGGCCAATCAAGCGTTGAATTTCCAAAGTACGACCACCTTGCTTTCCACGGCTTGCTTCGCGGTCATTTCGCGAATGGGTTGCTCGAGGCAGCATGCCATATTCTGCTGTGATCCAGCCTTGGCCTTTTCCTTTGAGGAAGCGAGGAACACCATCCACCACAGAGGCCGTACAGAGTACACGTGTTTGTCCAAATTCAACCAATACAGAACCTTCCGCATGGTTGGTGTAATTGCGGGTCAGATTGATGGCTCGTAGCTGATTGGCTTCGCGTTTACTAGGGCGCATGATGATTATCCTTGATAAAAGGCGCCAGTATAAACGCTTATTGAACTAAATTACACAGGTGAATTGTAGTGAATACGTTAATCAGTTACAATTCGCAGTCATATATGCTCAAGGAATGGTTGGTGTGATTAATAAAGTGGGCGGTTTGAACGAGGTTATCTTGCCACAAAACATGGCTTCCGTCAAAAAAACACCCGTTAACACAGCCAATAAATTTGAAGCCATGGTTTTACAAAGCACGCTGAAAAACAAATGCATTGATCAACATTTTCTCGGCGAGCTCGCGGCTCTGTCCGCCTCTTCAGGTGAACCCATTCCGTGTTCACTGGGCCATTCTGAGCCGGTCTTCAGCCAGCAAGCGGCACTGCCGCCAATGGCTTCCCCGTCCGCCGCTCAGCCGTCTTTGGATGCCTTTATTCAGTCCTCTTGGGAGTATGCGAAACAAGCCGCCTCTCGCTTAGGCCTGGATCCTAAAGTCCTGATGGCCCAAGTGGCACTGGAAACGGGTTGGGGGCAATCTATTGCAAAAGACTCGAATGGTGCTACTAGCAATAATCTTTTTAATATTAAAGCACGTAAGGGGGGTAGAGACCCCTCGGTAAAAATCAATACAACGGAATACATTGATAATGCGCCGATTAAAATAATGTCTGCATTTAAAGCATACTCTTCGATTGAGCACAGTTTTGATGATTATGTCGCATTGGTTGAAGGCAATCATCGGTATAAGGCGGCATTGGCTAACACGCATGATCCAAAGCAGTACATGGATGCATTGCATGAAGCAGGTTATGCAACCGATCCGAATTACGGTATGAAAATATTTTCAATTTATAAAGGGCATGCATTGGAGCAGGCGTTGAAACGGAATGGATGCGTGTAGTTTTATACAATTACCTCAGGGTTTTCAAGGGACATAGTGGTAAAGCCGTCTTTGCGATGCTGTGACTGCTTTGTCGTGGTACGAAAAAGCCCAAAAATCTGATCCAAGCCAGCGATCGTATCGCGAAAAAGTGGATACCCTCACCACGCGGTTACACACGGCAATGGCGTCAATTGACCCAACAACGCACTGATTTCGTGAATTCGCGCTTCGTTGTTCGTGCTACCTAACTTAAATTTAAGCTTAGTCGGCCCGTCCAATTGGTAGCGCGTGCTGTGCAGTTGAATGAGGGTAATCAATGCGCCCGCGTTGATATTAGGCGCACTCCCGAATTCTATTTTCCCACGCTCCGCTGAGGCATTGATACGGACGATGCCCAATTTTGAGGCGAGACTTTTTAACTCTGTGATGAGGAACAAATGCTTCACCGATTGCGGCAGCAAGCCAAATCGGTCAATCAATTCAATTTGTAAATCGCGCAGTTGTGGGGAATCTTTGGCGTTAGCAATGCGTTTGTACATGATAAGACGGGTGTGAACATCGCCAATGTAATCCTCCGGGATAATGGCACTCAAGCCTAGCTCGATGTCGGGTCCTTGATTCATGGGAGCCGATAATTCAGGTGTTTTACCTGCCTTTAAATCGCTCACTGCGCGGTCCAGCATTTCCATAAATAAGTTAAACCCAATGGCATGCATGTTGCCGCTTTGCCCTTCACCTAATAACTCGCCAGCGCCTCGAATTTCAAGATCATGGGTGGCGAGCGTGAAGCCCGCGCCTAACTCCTCCAGTGATACCACGGCTTCCAATCGTTTTACGGCATCGGTTGTGAGTGATTTTTCATTGGGCGTGAGTAGGTATGCATACGCTTGATGGTGAGAACGACCCACGCGGCCGCGCAATTGATGCAATTGTGCCAGTCCGAATTGATCGGCACGGTCAATGATAATGGTATTGGCGGTTGGAATATCGATGCCGGTTTCAATGATGGTTGTGCAAACCAGCACATTAAACCGATGATGGTAGAAATCAGACATGATGCGCTCTAACTCGCGTTCACGCATTTGGCCATGAGCTGAACTGATTTTGGCTTCAGGAACGAGGACAGTTAAGTCTTGGCAAATGCGGTCAATGGTTTGGACGTTATTGTGCAGAAAAAAGACCTGCCCACCACGCAATATTTCACGCAAAATGGCTTCTCGTAACGTTGGATCATTGCGCTCTTGCCAGAATGTTTTGATCGCCAGGCGTTTGGCAGGTGGGGTGGCAATCAGGGAAATATCGCGAATACCGGCCATGGCCATGTTCAATGTGCGTGGAATGGGAGTGGCGGTCATGCAGAGAATATCCACGTGGGTGCGAAGGGATTTGATGTGTTCTTTTTGTTTCACGCCAAACCGATGCTCTTCATCGATGATCAATAAACCTAAATTCTTAAATTGGATGTCCTTTTGAAATAATTTATGCGTGCCGATGACAATATCGGTTCGGCCATCTTGCATGGTTTGCAACACATGAGCTGATTCTTTGCTGGTACGAAAGCGCGATAAGAGTTCAATATTCACGGGCGAATCTGCAAATCGGTTTCGAAACGTTTCAAAATGTTGACCTGCTAGCAAGGTCGTCGGCACGAGCACGCACACTTGTTTTCCATTCTGAACCGCAATGAAAGCGGCCCGCATGGCCACTTCCGTTTTACCAAATCCTACGTCGCCGCAGATGAGCCGGTCCATGGGCCGAGGAGATTGCATGTCTTGAATGATTTGGGTGATAGCCAGCAGTTGATCGACCGTTTCAGTAAATGGGAATCCACTGGCAAAGCGTTGATATTCGTATTCGTCAAATGCATACACATGACCCGGACGCGCTTCACGCTTGGCGTAAATCTCTAACAGCTCAATGGCCACGTCATGAATTTTTTCAGCCGCTTTCTTTTTTTCTTTTTGCCACTGGTCGCTGCCCAGTCGATGCAGTGGCGCGTGTTCACTATCAGCACCCGCATAGCGACTGATAACATTTAATGCCGTCACAGGCACATAAATTTTATCGTCACCTGCGTAGCTTAAGATCAAGAACTCGTTTAAATAGCCATTGTTGTCGAGCGTTTGCAGGCCTAAATAGCGACCTACGCCAAATTGAATGTGAACGACTGGCGCGCCTATTTTGAGCTCTGCTAAATCTCGAATGATAAAATCTGGATCAACGGCTTTTTGAGTGCGGGACCGTTGAGGCGTACTTTGTTCACCAAACAACTGGGATTCAACGATGATGGAAATACCGGCATCCAGGAGTTCAGCCCCTTGAATGAGAGGACCGGTGGTCATGTTTATCATTGCTGAATCGTTAATGAAAGCCGCCCAAGACGTTTGCGTTTTGGGTGCTGTCTGGGTTTGTTTGAGCAGATCAAGCAAGACTTCGCGGCGTCCAGCACTTTCAACCACGATGAGGTAACGATGAGCCGTGTCTTGCATATACTGGCACAAATGATGCAGGGGCTGAGGCGCTTGGCGTTCAATGGGCAAGGCGGGTGGGAGGTCCAAATTGAAATTTAAAGCCCCTTTTTTCGAACTGGCGGCCTGGCTCACGCGTATTTGTTTGAATTCGTTTACTAGGGTCAAGAGTTCAATGGGCGTTAAAAAACAGGTGGTGGGTGCCAGCAGGGGGCGTGAAATGTCATATTGCCGTTGTTCATAGCGCACAGAGAGCTCACGCCAAAATTCCTCAGCCGCATCTTGTGTAGACTCAATCAGGCAAACCGTTGCATTTTTAGGTAAAAAATCAAAAAAAGTACCTGGGGTTTCAAAAAATAGCGGCAGGTAATATTCAAGCCCTCCAAATGCTTGGCCA